>JAFGBY010000028.1 GCA_016932915.1 Acidobacteriota bacterium
TATAAGCTAATCTGTAAAAATAATTGAAAACAACTGTCAGTTTGTCTTGTTATATACAAGATGTGGAGGATAAATGAAATGAGCAAAAGAAACGAAGAGGATGTTCAAAATATTGTAATAGCAACAGATTCAGAGAATGATTCGGATTTTATTCCACTGATCACCGATGAAGATGAAGATATTTTACTTGCAGCAGATGTGCCGGAAACCCTGCCAATTTTACCTTTAAGAAATACTGTTTTATTTCCGGGTGTAATAATTCCTATTTCTGTCGGTAGAAATAAATCGATAAAGCTTATTCGGGAGAGTTACAAAAAATCAAAAATAATTGGCGCTGTAGCGCAAAAAGACCCAACGAACGATGCTCCCGGGTTTAACGATTTGTATTCAATTGGAACTGTTGCACAGATTCTTCGCATTCTTGAGATGCCGGATGGTTCTACTTCTGTTATAATTCAGGGCAAGAGACGCATTTGTCTTGATTCTCCGGAGAAAGAAGATCCCTATCTGGTTGCCAAAGTTCATCAGCTGCCTGATGGTAAACCTAAGAAAAAGAAGGACAGCGAATTTGAAGCAATAGTAGGTTCACTCAAAGATCTTTCTTTACGGATCATTAAGCTTTCCAGCAATATCCCGCCGGAAGCATCTTTTGCTGTTAAAAATATCGAAAGTTCAACCTTTCTGATCAATTTCATAAGTTCGAATAGTGACATAAAACTATCGGATAAGCAGAGATTGCTTGAAGAAGACGATTTGAAGAAACGTGGCGTTGCTTTGCTTGAGTACCTGGTAAAAGAAGTTCAATTGCTTGAGTTGAAGAATGATATTCAATCGAAGGTCCGGTTGGAGGTCGACCAGCAACAACGAGAATTTATGCTTCATCAGCAAATGAAAACTATCCAGGATGAATTGGGTGGCAATCCTATGGAGCAGGAGATTGAAGAGCTTCGTGGCAAGGGGGCCAAGATGAAGTGGGATACTAATGTGGCAGAGGTTTTTAACAAAGAGGTCGATAAGCTTCAGCGTCTAAATCCTGCTTCCGGTGAATATTCCGTACAGCTCAATTATATTCAGACCTTGCTCGACCTGCCCTGGAATAGGTATACAAAAGATAATTTCAACCTGACAAGGGCAAAAAATATTCTTGAAAAAGATCACTTCGGACTGGAAAAAGTAAAGGACAGGATTTTAGAACATCTTGCCGTTTTAAAGCTTAAAGGCGACCTGAAATCCCCGATTTTATGTTTGTATGGACCTCCCGGAGTGGGTAAAACTTCGCTTGGCAAATCAATAGCACGTGCGTTGAACAGGAGATATATCCGGATGTCATTAGGCGGGGTTCATGATGAGGCTGAAATCCGTGGCCATCGTAAAACTTATGTTGGGGCGATGCCTGGCAGGGTTGTCCAGTCTATTAAAAAGGTAAAATCAGCAAACCCTGTTTTTGTACTTGATGAAATTGATAAGGTTGGCCGGGATCTTCATGGTGACCCGTCATCGGCTTTACTGGAGGTTCTGGACCCGGAGCAGAACAGCACTTTCTATGATAATTACCTGGAACTGGAGTTCGACCTTTCGAAAATAATGTTTATTGCCACTGCCAATGTAACAAACACCATTCATCCGGCATTGCTCGACAGGATGGAACTAATTGATGTAAGCGGATATATTGTAGAGGAAAAAATTGAAATCGCACGCAGGCACCTGATTCCCCGTAATTTATACGACCACGGGTTGAAAAAGAACCAGCTGATCATTCCAAAGAAATCGCTGGAATTCCTGATTGAAAATTATACCCGCGAATCAGGCGTTCGCTTGCTTGATAAAGCACTGGCCAAATTAGCCCGTATGATAGCCAGAAAGGTTGCATTGGAAGAAAAGTATAACACAACATTATCACCCGAAACTATTCGCGAATTATTAGGCTACCCTAAGTTTCAGAGAGATAAATATCAGGGAAACGATTATGCAGGGGTGGTAACCGGACTGGCCTGGACTAGTGTTGGAGGGGAGATATTATTTGTAGAAACCAGTGTTAGCAAGGGAAAAGGTAAACTTACCCTTACCGGCAACCTGGGTGATGTAATGAAAGAGTCAGCAGTAATAGCGCTGGAATATATTAAATCGCATAGCGAACTGCTTGGTCTTAATGCGGAGATTTTTGAAAACTGGAACTTACATGTTCATGTACCGGAAGGTGCAATTCCCAAGGATGGGCCTTCTGCAGGTGTAACCATGGCCACTTCGATAGCATCCGCCCTTACCCAGCGAAAGGTTAAAGGACGTGTAGCCATGACAGGAGAGATTACTTTACGTGGGAAAGTGCTCCCGGTAGGAGGTATCAAAGAGAAAATTCTGGCAGCGAAACGGGCCGATATTAAAGAAATTATCCTTTCAGTTGAAAACAGAAAAGATATTGAAGAGATTAACCAGGTATACCTTAAAGGGTTAGAATTTCATTATGTTGAGAATATCCTGGAAGTGTTGAATATAGCACTTTTAGAAGAAAAAGTAAGTAAGCCGGTTGTATTGTCTTAAAGAGAAGGGTTTCTAAGTAATTAATTGTCAATGGTTAAATAACAGAAAACCCATTCACATGATCTATAAAGCCTTTTACCGGTAAAACAGGGTCA
>JAFGBY010000029.1 GCA_016932915.1 Acidobacteriota bacterium
AAGGTTCAAAATGACCTGGTGGATGCGATCGCGGTCACCGCTGACTTTAGGCAGTTTTTGGGGCATTTCCAGCGACAGCGCCAGGCTCTTTTTATCGGCTTCGAGAGCCATATACTTCACTGCTTCACGTATTACTTTCACCGCATCTACCGGTTCTAATAGAACCTTCATCATCCCTCTTTCATTCTTGGCGATATCTCTCAGTTCATCAACCCGCCTGTCCAGATTTTTTGCGCCCTGATTGATTTGGGTTGCCAGGTCCCTCAAAGGCCCCTTCGGTAATTCGGCAATCAGTATCTCGGAGGCTGCCTGTATTGGGGTTATCGGCGTCTTAAGCTCGTGAACGACAGACTGAATAAACTTGGTACGGTTATTGTTGAAATAAACCAGACTTTTATTCAGATTCTCCAGTTCCGTAGTCCTGTCCTTTACCAACGCCTCAAGGTGCATCTGGTATTGTCTCAATTCGTTTTCCATCTTCATACGCTCGGTAATATCTTTAATATATGATACAATAGCGCTGCTGCCCTGATAATTCGTAACAGCATTGGTAACCTCAACAGGTATTTCGTCCCCGTTTTTATTAATGATATATGAAATGAAATAACGCGAAATAACAGAACCGCTTATTTTCTTGCGATACCTTTCTCTGGCAGCGTCAATGTATTTCGAATGCACAAGGTTGAAAAAGGACATTTTTACCAGCTCTTCTCTGGTATACCCTGTGATACGACACCATTCTTCACTGACAAAAGTCTGCAATCCTTCGATATCCTGCTTGTCCTGAACCATCACGACAGCCTCACCGACACGGTCGCCGAGCTCAATGAGGGTGCGATAAATATCCTCGGATTCTTTAATTTGCCTGTAAAGCTTTATCTGCTCAGTAATATCCCTGTTAAAATGAAAAAATACCCCTCCCAGAACATTCGTATATTTCATGCTGACCGAGATATCGATGATTTTGCCGTCTTTGCATCGATGCTGCACCATTACGAATTCGTTCGGTTTGAATGTATAACCCTTCATCTCTTTCAATTCTTTTGCGATTTGTTGCTTCCCGTCCGGCATAGCAAGCAGCCTGACATCGAGGTCATACAGCCCCATACTAAGCAGTTGTTTGCGGCTGTATCCCGACATAATGCAGAAAGCATCGTTTACGTCAAGTATCTTGGAATTCAAATCCGTAATAAAGAAAGCTTCTGTGGAACTGTGAATAATATATTTATACCACTTATCTTTAATAGAGGTAGGAATTTTAAGGTAATTTACAGAGGAATCGGATACCTTTGCACTGCAATCTTCGTTTACCGAAGATATACCCTGCTCAGGTTTATCTGTTGTCTTTTTAAACTTAATGCCCTTAATACCTTCCATAACACACCATATAAACACCCTAGAAAATATATTCCGGAGAAACTGTATCTACTGTTTATTATAATAAACTACAAAGCTGATTAAATCAATAACCTGCCGTATTATTGATATTGCCGGAGGTTCAATTTGTCGCCAATTGAAACTATTTGACAAATGAATCACATTGTACTAGAGTATGAAATTGTCAACTCCTTTTATTGATATTTACCCGGTAATTCGACAGCGTTACAGAGTTATAGCAAGTCGTGCTAGGGTAGTATCTATATTCAACTCAAATTCAGCTCTTTGCCTAACTCCTCGTATCGATGCCCATTCCGGGAATATCAATTGAACTTTTGTAATATTGCGTTTTCGCATTTTTATATATAATTGCATCGCTTTTTAAAGGAGAGAAAGCCAAATGAATGAATCCCGGAAACAATTTGAAGAGTATAGAGATAAAATAGAACAGCAAAAGGCGGAAATTCAAAAACGTATTATCGGGCTCTCGGGGCTGATTGAATCACTGATGATATGTTTCTACTCTCATGCGGAAAGAAAACTGAGCCCGCATTTGCTGATAGAAGGAAAGGTCGGAAAAGGAAAGTCAGCCACGCTGGACGCTTTTTCCAAGACTATATCCGGAGCTACTTTCAGCCGTATACAATTTACTCCGGACTTGAAGCCGATGGATATGGTCAGGATTGTGGAACAGCATCAGGACAGGACGCTCGAATTCCATACCGGCCCTCTTTTCTCGAACCTTGTACTGGCAGATGAAATTAACCGTGCCCATGAAAAAACCCGTGCAGCCTTGCTTGAGGCTATGGGTGAAAGACAGGTTACCATCGGCAAGACAAGTTATCCCCTTGATGAACCTTTTTTTGTAATGGCGAATGAAAATCCGGTCGATGTCGAAGGAACGTTCATGCTTGGCGCAGCGCAGCTGGACAGGTTTATGATGAAGATATATTCGGAGTCGCTGAGCGAAGAAGAAGAATTAACAATTGCCAGTTCGCACCAGGAAAAAGACCCTACCATAAACAAGGTAATTTCCAAGGAAGAAGTACTCGAAATCAGGGAGTTCATCAGAAATAATATAACCGTCAGTCCCGAGATAAGGAAAGACATCATTCGTGTTATTCGTTACCTCAGGCCGGAAGGCGGAGTAGTCAATCCGGATGAATTCTACCTGCTGCCGGAAGGGGAACGCGGATACCTGTTCCTTGAAAGGGGCTCTAAAACCAGGGCTTTCCTGAAAGGAAGAAAGCATGTTAATTTTTCGGATATTGCCGCTCTGGCATTCCCGATATTGAATCACAGGCTGGGATTCCAGCATATCTCTAATGATGTAGAGAAGGTCAAGAAAGCGCAGGAAGTAATTGCTGCCGCGGTAGAAAAGGTATTAAAAGATGGGGCTAGAGGAATATAAACAATTCAGACAAAGCAAAATACAGCTTTCAACACGTTTGAAGCTGACGAATATTTTTTCCGGTGAGTGGGAAAGCATTTATAAGGGAGAAGGCATCGAATTTGCCGATATCCAGCCTTACGAACCGGGAGATGACCTGCGCGACCTGGACCTGATTACTTTAATTGAGTCCGGAGAGGAACAGGTTATTTTGCGTTCGGTAGGACGGCAAATGAAGATGTACGCCCTCGTTGATATGTCAGGCTCCATGCGCCGTTTTAAGCACATGTTCTTCTCATCAAAACCGGATATTCGTGATGTTGCTATCGGTTTAATCGGTTTTTCAGCCTGTAACGTTTACAGCCCGATCGGATTATGCGCTTTCGATAATGATATAAGATGTTTCCTGCCGGCAAAATTCGGTGAAGACTCCTGTATCAAAATAATCGAAAATGTTTTGGATGAAGATTACAAAGGAAGTCCTACCGAAGCGGATATCCCCAAAGTTTTCTCTTATATTCTTGAAAAAGCGAATAAACAAAACATGATTTTCTTTATTTCGGATTTCAAAGACCCGGTATTCGAAGGTGATTTTAGCGACCTGCTAAGGCCGATAGCAAAAAAATTCGATTTCATTCCGATTGTCGTCAGGGACCCCATTGAAAAGGATGTTGTTTTAAAAGGAAGCGTAAATATTACCGTTAGCGACAGCGAGGGGCAGAAAAGTACAGAGATATATCTTACCCCCGATAGGCTTAAAGAAATGCAGAAAGCCAGTGCCAGGCACCTCGAGCATCTGGATTGGCATTTTAAAGAGGTGGGAATCGAACATATTGTGCTCGACTCCCCATCAATAGATGACTGTTATCGTGTTCTTTCCAGCTTTTTTGAAGGCAGGAAGAGAATAAGAGTATAAAAACACCGACATAAAAAGGGAGTGTACCATGATAAGGAAAAAACTGTTCTGGATTATTGCTGGTATAGTTGCAGTAGCTGTGATTGTTCTGGTGTTGGTTTTGCCGGACGCCAACAGTGTATCGTCTATACAAACGAGAGCGGAGACGTTGCCTGATGGGAAGAATATTCTTGCCAGTGCCTGGCCTGAAAAACAGGGGGTCCAAAAGGGCGATGCTTTTTATTACGTAGTCGAGGTCGTTTATAATAAGAGTTTTGTATCCGGTGTCGATAAAGTGAGCCTCGATGAAAACGTAAACCTGAATCCTTTCGAGGTAAAGAGCATAGCCGAAAAGAGTTTTAAACTGGATTCTCAAACCAGGGTGTATCAGAGATTGTACCTAGTACAACTTATCAGCGGGAATGTCGAACGCATATATGATTTCCCATCGATAGTGGTTAAATACAAACTCAGAGAATCGAACGGATTTGCGGAAACGCCGGCGGTGCCGGAATCCGTCTATGTTGCCCCTAGGCTGCCTTCCAACGGAGCAATTATCATATCCGGCCTGAATGATGGAAAATATGCGCTGCAACCGGTAGAAACAAACATACAGAAAACAGGTGTTAATCTAACCTCGCTGATTCTATGGATTGTCGGTGGACTGCTGCTTATTTTTATGGTACTTGCCTTGGTATACAGGGTTATCCCACAGTGGAAAGAAAGCGAGAAGTGGCAAAGAAGCAAGCAGATGAGTGCTGTTCTGAAAGAAGCGTACGGCTCTCTGCTTGGTAATGTTTCAGACGGTGTTGAACCAGCCAGTCTGTTTCACCAGATCGACTATATCCAAAGGCTGGTTTTATTGCCCGATGAAAAGACAGGTTTGCTGCAGGAACCCAACCTTGAAGAGGTTCCCTGCGAAATAAAACCCACGGTCATTTCTCTATTCGAAAAATGTGAAAATGCCTATGAAAATGACAACGTAAAACAGCAGGATGTCGAAGAAGCGGTAAAGCAGCTTGAAGAAGTATTGAAGTATTACTACACAGAGGACATGGAGGAATGGAAGGTTTAACCGAATTTATTAAATCCTGCACATTTTCGACGCCGGTTTATTTCTGGATTGCCGCTGCGGCTATGCTGGTGCTTATTTTTGTGCCCTGGATTAGAAGAAGGAAAGGGCTGGCATTAGACCTGCGGTATTGGAAGGACAGGGTTACGCTTAAAAGCAAAAGATACCTTGTAATGACAATACCGGTAGTCATTATTACTATACTGATGGCAGGTGTGCTTTCGGGGCCTCAAGTTACAACTAAAACGGTAACCAATGTTTATGGCTATCCGGTTATGCTGGTAGTTGATATATCCGGCAGTATGGGGCTTGGATATTCTGCCGATACCCCGTTTGGTAAGAGCTATCAGATATTTACGGATTTGATTTCTTTAAGAGGAGATATCAATTTCGGTCTATTAATGTTTTCAACTGATAAATACATAGCCAGGTATTTTATTAATAAGGACGAACTGTTTTTTGATTCACTCGATAATCTGAAGGAAATTGTCCAGATTTCAACCGGAACCGGAATCAGCAGCGCCATGCAAGTGGCTCATGCTTTCATGACGAAATATATCGATGGAGAGGGAGCAATCATACTTATCAGTGACATGGATACCAGTGCTGCCGAGTGGAGTAAGATTATTTCAGAAATTAACAAAATGAAGCTTGAGGGTATCAGGAGCTATATGATAACCCCGTTTGATGCCGAAACTGTAGCTAAGATAGCAGCATCCGGCGGTGGTCTCGGCAGGGGAGGCGGTATCGATATTTCGCAGGCAAGTGAGCTGTGGATAGCATCGATGAACGATAAAGCCGCTATTAATGCCATATGCCAGGATATAATGACAATGCAAATGTCGTTAATCAGGGAGGATATGGGTAAGCTGCAAGAAAGTTTAATCCCTTATTTTATCATTCCGGCGCTGGGGCTAATCGGGCTTTGCCTGGTTCTCGGTGAAACCGGTTTCCGCAAAATACCATAATGGAAAAGGAGAAAGCAATGAGGAAAGAGAACAATACGACGACTACTATGATTTCTTTTATCAAAAAGGCATGGGTGAGCCTTTTGTTGATTTTTGTTGCCGTTGTTATGGTAGCTCTCGGTATCTATTTTAATTCGAATTCCTATTGGGCAAACAAAACCGATGTAAGCCTGTTTAACCAGGGTATCGAAGCATATAATGCCGGTGATACCCTGTTACCGGCCACCGCTGACCGTCCGGAAGAGCAGTCGGTAATGAGAGCGGTATCATATCTGCAACAGGCATATACGGAAAGTAAAGATGACAGTCTCAGGGCTCTTGCTATTTATGACATCGGTACGCTTATGGGGATAGAAGGGCTGGGTATACTGGGTGATGAAACCCCCCTATTTGTACTTTCAGAGGCTATCGGCAAATTGTCGGAAGCGGTCAGGCTTAACCCTGATAACGAAGCCGCCAAGTATAATTTAGAGCTGTTGGAAAAAGTACAGGCGATACTACAGCCGCCGGGCGGAGCCGCGGTCAGTGAAAAAGCGGTAGGCTCGATGGGTGGTCTGGCGGGATATGCATCCGGAGTAATCTACAAGGGATATTAATCGGGCTTTTGAAAGAGGATATTAATGATTTTTGAGAACCCTGGTTTATTATGGTTGTTGTTGGTTATTCCAGTATTTCTTATTGTGTTAGGTGTTTTGGGATGGGGAAGAAAAAGGGTAATAATTTCTATATTCCCTTCGGTTTACAACAACCTGTGGAAAAAACAACTGGAGAAATATATACTGGC
>JAFGBY010000030.1 GCA_016932915.1 Acidobacteriota bacterium
CGTCGATATGGGTGTAAGTTTTGGTTGGACCACTACAGAATATGCAGACTATGTAGATGAATATAACATGCCGATCGAAACTGATATCCAGTTGACAATAGTGCCGATTGAAGTCGGGCTCAGAATAAATCCAATCGGTAGATCACATGAAGTCGGGCAGTTCAATGCCAAGACTAAAAACGCCATTATCCCTTATGTCGGTGGTGGTGTTGGATTATACATCTATGATTATATCGAATTCGGTGACTATATTGACTTCTATAATGATTACATCGTTTATGCCGAGTTTGAAAGTACCGATGTCGCAGTCGGATTCTTTGTAGTCGGTGGTCTTGAAATCCCAATTGGCCCGGATATGTCATTACTGGCAGAATACAAGAAAAGCTGGGTAAAATGCGGATTATCAGACAGCTTTGAAGGATTCGATGATTTTGACCTCGGAGGACAGACAATCTCCCTGGGTGTTACTATGAGTTTCTAAGGTTTTATGGCGATAGCCATCTCACCAGAGACGGCTCCCGGTTTCCGGGGGCCGTTCTTTTTTTATGGATAAATATCGTATTTATCTATCAGGTACAACGGTATCCCATTTTTTGAATATAACCTGATA
This sequence comes from Acidobacteriota bacterium, assembly GCA_016932915.1. GTDB lineage: Bacteria > Acidobacteriota > DATKUA01 > JAFGBY01 > JAFGBY01 > JAFGBY01. The sequence goes on from JAFGBY010000030.1 coordinate 611, forward strand.
TCGGGATATTTTTTTATTTCATTTTTTTGCCTGTCCGCTGATGCAGTATCTCCCATTTTTTCTGAGCTTAGCCCAATGAATAACTTTATAAGAAAGGGATCTATTGACATTGAACCATTTTGAAGAGCTCTCTCCAGGTATTCACGCGCAATTTGATAAGAACCCGAATAATAATACAAGATACCTTTTATGAGAAAGATAGTGAACTCTTTTTCAGAGATGTTTTTATAGTGCATACCTGAGTTCAATTCCTCTATAATACGATTATTATAAAAATCGTTAGTATCTTCCGGCAACACAGTCTCCCATGATATAGTAATCGCAAGGTCCAGAATTTTACCCCCCCGTTCAACTTTTATACTGACACTTGCACCCGGTTCCAGTTTTTGAAGCTCCTCGATCAAAATTCTGCTATATGCTATCCGCCTGCCGTTGAAAAACCGGATTATATCGCCTTCCTTTATCCCGGCTTTTGCTGCAGGGCTCTCTTGCAGAAGGTCGACTACCATCACTCCATTGCCTTTAAAATAATCTATCGGGCTGAAACCAATCCATGTCCGCTGCAATACTGGAAGTGCATCGAGCTTTTGAAGTCTGTCGGTTATATCCTGCGCTGTGATCTCGTCTTCACTCAACGGAAAAAAGTCATTATCCGCTTTATTATGAGATTTATGCATTAATAACAAAGTGAGGCCGGAATCGGGCTGTTCGATAAAGACCAGTAAAAGGTCACTCTCGTACTTTGCCAAAAGAGCGTCTTTCCAGGCGTTAAGAGAATGATCTATTATCACAGGTTCAAAAGGCTTACTACTGATATTAGTAAACCTGTTTATTTTCTCGCCATATTCAAGAGCGGCTGTCTCTGCTTCTGGTAATGTCAGAACATTAATTGATTTAAGGTTATTTAAAGCTTCGCTCAAAACTGGAACCAGTGGATGAGAGCATGGATTTCCTCCCTTCCCGTCAAGGACACCACCAAACAAAACAGTAGCCTTGCGCGAAGGCTCGACATGTACTGTTTCGTCCTTCTTTAAAGTAAACTGCTTCAGATATTTCCCGCCATCGCTGTACTTCACAACCAGGGTATAAAAACCGCTACATAATCCGTTTAATTTAACATTACCTCTTCCGCTTGCCTGACCGTTGATATAAACCTCAGCATCATCTTCTACATTATGAATCTCGATGTTTCCCTGACTGGCATCCATCATGAAAAATCCGAGGTTATAATCCTCCGGTTTTTGAACATCAATATTAAATACTATGCCCTGAAAACAGGGCTTTTTGATTTCAAGTTTATATCTACCAAATTCAACGTTAGCAATAACCACTTTTCCGATTTTATCTGGAAAGGTGTCCAGTTCCGGAAACGCTTTTTTAGCCTCTTCAAAAGTAATGGGTTCGGATTTACCCTTCTCTTCTCCATTCAAATAACAAACCGCGTCAGGTGGAGAAGTCATCAGGCTAAGAACAGCAGATGTTCGTCGCAAATCAATTGCTAAACGGGTTTCTTTCTGTGGAATAATAATTACTTCTCGTTCTTCGTCCGCATACCCTTCCTTCGTAATCCTTGCTATATAGCTACCGGTTCTATGTTTAATTCGGGGATTTGCGAGAGATTCATAGCGCCTGTTTTCAATAATTACAATCGCTCCTGGCGGTTGAGTACTAACTTTTAAATATCCTATATTTTCCTGTTTCAACCTATTGACATACGATCGAAACTTCACTGGAAGATCATTTGCCGGATTGTATTCAATTTCACCGTCCAGTATGGATAAAATATCCCTTTTGCAATTCTCCAGATCATTCTTTTTAAAGAATATCAGTGCACGAAATTCATATGATTTTTCCAGGTAATTACTCTTTGAATCCGAAATAACATTATCACTAATATCAGTTTTTAGAATGATTATCAGATCATTAAAACTCTGCAATGCCGAGTCAAGTTCACCCGCTTTAAAAGACTCTACTGCCTGGTCAAATTTTTTAGATATTACCTGGTCATCATGCTGAATATCTTCTTCGATTATTTCCTGTGAAAAAATTGGCAGGCATACTGCGAGAGCTATAATAATAAATTTATACATTTTCAGCATTTTTTAACTAATCTTCAGGAGTTTTTCCAGTTCTTCATCAAGGATAAAGATCTCAGCTGAATCCGATACTATAAAATCGATCACCTTTTTTATTGGCGCCGGTATTTTAATCGAACGGATGAATTGCTGATTGGTATTGAAGACAAAAATTTCCATTCGGTCATCATCAAATACATAAATATTGTTTAAACTATCAAACTTGATATTAACCGGGGAATCCATTTCATAGCTATCGCCTTTGGACTTGATAGCCCCGAAGTCTGCACCGGTTTGTTTAAAAATAAGGATTCCATCAAAATCATCATCAATCACAAAAAGATGATCGAAGTTATCAATTCTAAGTGCAATAATTTCATCGAATTCCCTTTTGGAAACAGCTGTTTGAAAAGCTCCGGCCGAGGAAAACCGGAGTATTTTATCTGCAGTATTATTAATAAGGTAGATATTGTTAAAACTGTCTGTCGCTATTCCCTTTGGAGTTTTCAGAGTTATTGAATCGGTATCGGTTGTAATTGACAATTGCTGAATCTGACCCATAAAATTAATATTCCCTGTCTTATCAGCGGAATATGTACTGCCTGTATTTGACATATAAAAAATCTCGGCATCAGAGACGGGAGTGGAATTGACCAGGTTACCCGCCATATCGAAAATGTGGTACTGTTGCTCTTTCGAAGAAAACACAACCAGCTGGTTATACCTGTTCATGAAAAGTGAAGTCGGATTTTCGAATTTCATCACACCGCGTGTATAAAAAAGTGGATCACTTGAATAAACATAACCAGCAGCAATATCGAGCCTTTGTGTCGCCTGGAGATACTGACCTGCCTTATACCCGGCAGCACTTGCGGATTGAAGATTTACTACAGCCTGAAACTGTTTCGCGGCTTCAGTGTATTCTTCCTGTTGAAAATGAATTACACCCTTCAACAAAAGAGCATCAGCATAAAATGTCGTGTTCCTGAAACGTTGATCTATGAGCTGGAGTTTCGTATATGCTTTCTTTATATCACCCATACGGTGGTATATTTGCGCCGCCTCAAAAGCCGCTTCGGCACAATATTGTGATTTGGGATAAGTTCTAATCACATTCTCAAGAATCGCCAGAGGAGCATTTAATTCCATCATTGAAGTGGCAGATTCAAGAGAAATCTCAGACAATTTAATATATGCCTCGGGTACTTTAGAATGTTTGCTATAGCTGCTGATAAATTGTTTGAATAGTGTTTGCGCATTAGCGGTATCGTAAGCCACATCTTTCATGTGGATCGCTTTCTGAAACAATGCGAGAGCCGCCCAATCGGATTTTGGATAACCAGTAATGAGCTTATCAAATATAACGATGGCTTCCTCATATTTAGAATTTTTATAGAGTGCCATCCCTTCCTGGTAGAGTTTTTTTGTGTTTACCTTATCTGCCGATATTATTCCGCTGAAAACAGCAGCTATAATTAGAACAGTGATAAAAAACCTGAATCTTGTCATGATTAAAACCTGTTGTTTATGGTTTCTTTTCCTGGATTGTGGTCTCCTTGCCGGATGCAACAGAAACTTTCTTCGTTACCTCAATTCCATCAGGCCACTTGAAAGTAACAGTGTGCTCACCTTTAACGATTTTCAGTTTATTTACCGGTGAGTTTTCCATTTCGATACCATCAATAATAATTTTCGCATCAGCCGGTTCGGAAGTAGCGGTTAGTATGCCTGAGTCCGGTACCCTGAAATTCTTTGTTTTATCTTTAACGACATCAACTTCGTAAGTATTATTAATGAAAACCGGGCTTTTAGAAACCACTTCGATTTTGTTTTTACCCTGGGGAAGTTTAATTCTGTATGATTGTTTAAAGGCAGCCAGCTTCTGTCCATAGCTGAATACCTCTACAGGGTAGGAGGATGCAAATTTAAAATACCCATAACCGTTAATCTTTTCCAGCTTGAGATTGTATGCCTCTTCAGCTGTTTTAAAATCAAGGTCTATTAAAGCTGTTTTATATTTATCTTTGGATGCAATCACTTGCATCGGTTTTAAACATGAAAGTTCGATCACACCAGGGGTTGTAAAAGTATAGGCTTCGCCATTAACCATAATCTGTGAATCCGCCGGTTCAATATTCAGCTTAACCTCTTTCTTCATCGGTTCGAGTACTGCTGCAAATCCTTCTTCTGTGACTTCCTTGCGCTTAAACTCCTTGGCAAATGGTGAATAACATTCCTTTTTAATTTCCAAGGCCATATCTTCCGGTGCATCTTCAGGAATCTGATATGATGCGGGTGTCACAAGGCCGGTATCTTCACCCCCGATAAATATATTAGCCCCATCAGGCTCAGAGGTTAAAGCCAGAACCGGAACAAGTTTCTCTTCTTCGACTGCAGATGTGGTTTTTCCGTTTTTAATAGGCTTCTTTATATGGTTCTTATTATTTGCAGCCGTAACATTACTTGGAGTATCTTTACCTAATATTTTATCAACCAGGTTATTGATGGTCGATCTGTGATAATAACCAAAAGCAAAAACAAGGAAAATCAAGAACCATACAAATTGCCGAATTGATCTCTGTTGTTTTCTTTTTCTCTGAATTGTCGGGGAAGTATCTATAACTACAGTTTTCGCCTGGTCACTTACCTGTACCTGTGTTTTCTCATCTGATGGCCCACCGGCAGCTTCAGCCATAATACGTTCAATATGATTTGAAGGGATAGGTTTTTCTTTTCTTTTTGGTAACGGAGCGAATTTAAGTTTCTTGGTCAGGTCAATATCATCAGGTGAAATACCTTTCAGTTTTTTAACCGCTTCAATCAATTCTTCACCGGTCTGGTATCTGTCGACCGGTTTTTTTGCGAGTATCTTAAGTAAAATATCCTGAAGTTTGGGCGGGACGCCTTTCATTGTGATTTCCGGTTTAGGCGGTGGAGTCTGAACAACCTGGAAAATTACAGTAGTCGGATCCCCGCTGAATGGCCGTTTGCCGGATATCAATTCATAGAATACTACACCCAATGAATAAAGGTCGCTACGGACATCAAGTTTCTTACCCATAACCTGTTCGGGGCTGACGTATGCAGGTGTCCCCATTAGCATACCGCTCTGTGTAACTTCCGAGGTCGGGAGCTTAGCAATTCCAAAATCGCTGATCTTGACATCACCGTCTGCGGTAAGAAGTATATTTGCAGGTTTAATATCGCGATGAATGATTCCCTTGGAACTCGAATAATCAAGCCCGCTCGAAACTCCATATAATATCCTGAATATCTCGGCGAAACTGAGCTCGCCTTTTGATTTCATATATTCCTTGAGGTCGTTACCTTCGATAAATTCCATTGCGATGAATGCTATATTGCCCTGATAACCAACATCAAAGATAGTAACGATATTCGGGTGGTTCATTTTTCCGGCTGAACGAGCTTCGTTCAAAAACCTGCTTTTAAGCTCATCCATCTCAAATCCGGAATCGGCAAGTTCGAGACGGATAGTCTTAATTGCCACTTCTCTACCAATCTCCGGATCCCAGGCTTTATAGACTATGCCCATTGCGCCCTGTCCGAGAATGGATTTCAATTCATAACGCCCTAACTTATTTTCGCTCATCGCATTTCCCGCATATTATATAGACAATATTAACAGACCAGACTTTGAGGGTCAATCTGTAACTCAATAAATGATCAGATAATAACAGAGTTAATTATAATAAAGAATAGGGATCAATGTCGAGAATGTATTCGGATTTTCTGATCCCCGCATGTTCTGCACGCTCGACAGCTGCCTTCAGCACGGAATTCAAACGGTTCCTTGAATGTGAATAGAGAATTATCTGGATACGGAATCTGTTTCTCAACTTTGAGAGAGGAGCTGATTTTGGGCCGTGCAATATAAGCTCGGGCCCCGACAGGTTTTCAATGATTCCTGCAAACTCCTTAGCGCGGCTGAAGGTTTTCGGCCTGTCTTCTCCCTCAAACCGAATAACTGCCATCCCGGTAAATGGTGGTTTTGCAAGCCTCTCGCGTAATTTGATTTCCTCTTCGTAAAATCCTTCATAATCATGTTTTTTTGCCATCGATATACTGAAATGATCTGGAGCGAAAGTCTGTACTACAACCTCTCCCCTTGAGCTCCCCCGCCCTGCTCTGCCTGCAACCTGAGTAAGCAGTTGAAAAGTTTTTTCGCCGTGCCTGAAATCCGGAAGCGAAAGAATACTCTCAGCCGAAACCACACCAACAAGGGTAATATTCGGGTAATCATGACCCTTAGCAATCATCTGTGTACCGACCAGGATATCGATCTCTCCCTTGCGAAGTTTTTCGAGAATTAAATAATGGCTGCCTCTTCCGCTTGTTGTATCGTGATCCATACGTATTACAGTCGATTTACGAAAATCCTTTTGCAGTATCTCCTCGACACGCTGCGTACCAATGCCGACAAACTCGATCAACTCCCCACCGCAGTATTCACACGAATCCGGTACCTTTCGTTGGAAATCACAGAAATGACATATCAATTTATCCCGGGATATGTGAAATTTCATCGCAACATTGCAGTGTTCACAGAGAAGGATCCTTCCGCACTCTCTGCATAGAAGCCTTCCCCTGTAACCCCGTCTGTTTATTAATATAAGAGTCTGTTCGTTCTTTTTTATTCTCTCGCCGATTTTTTCATCCAGAAGTTGTGAAATCTCCTGCTGGTTTCCGGTTCTTTTAAATTCTTCCCGCATATCAATGATTGTCACTTCCGGTAGTTCTTTTTCTCCGAAACGGCTAGCCAGCTTGAGCAATGTATACTTCCCTGTTTTCGCGTTGTAATAAGACTCGACAGATGGTGTTGCTGAACCGAGAACGATGGGGACATTAAGTTGTTTTGCCCTGATAATTGCCAGATCCCTCGCATTGTATCTCGGCGTTTCGTCTTGCTTGTAAGATCCGTCGTGCTCTTCATCTACACAGATGATACCAAGGTTTTTAACCGGCGCGAAAATAGCAGAGCGAGTCCCCAGGACAACCGGGGCTTCACCGGTTTTTACCCTGTGCCACTGCTCGAAGCGTTCGCCAGAGGAAAGCCCACTGTGCAATAGAGCAACTTGTTCACCAAAATATTCCTGAAACCTCCTGAATAATTGTGGCGTGAGGGATATCTCGGGGATCAGAATAAGGGCTGTTTTGCCCTGTTCAATTGCATGTTTACAAAGGGCAAGATAGACCTCCGTTTTTCCGCTACCAGTTACTCCATGCAGTAAATAAGGATTGAATTTTCCAGCATCAAGATTGGCAGCTATCGGTTCGTATACTCCCTGTTGATCCGAGGTCAGATTAAGATTATCCTTTAATATACCATCATAAGGAGGATAAAGATTCTGCCTCTCCTGAATAATTGTTTTTCTCTTTAATATTTTTTTCTTTATCAGCTCATCGATCGGGCTTTTTGTAACATTCAGGTTATTCATGAGATCATTTATAAGGACCGGTTCTTCACGGCCTTCCATATATTTCAAGATATTAGCCTGAGCTGGCGCTCTCGAGAATTCCGGCAGCAAAGAGGAGACATCATTCTTAAATTTATCGGAGAGTATAACTGCATACCTTCGGATAAAATAATCCTCTCTCACATTCATTACCTGTTCAAGTGAAACCAGGCCGTCAGATTCAAGTTTGTAACATCGTTGCAATGCATTTTTAATAGATAGCGATTTTTCCAGCCCGGAGCTTGTACATTTATTACCAGCAGAGAGAGACTCAAGAATTTTTTGGTTAATGTTGAGTTTTTTCCCGGAAAAAGCTTCAACAGTTTTCCGGCCCTCCTCAGTAAGTTCTACACGAAAATCAGGACTGTTTGACAGGCCAGGAGGCATTGCCGCTTTGAAGAAAAAGCCGATAGAGGTCAGATAATACGCCGATGCCCAGTTGAAAAGTTCGATCAGGTCATCAGAGAACAGACTCTCCCGATCTACTACATCGGTAATGTTTTTGATAATAGCAGGATCAAGGTCAGTAGAATCACAGGTCGACACAACCCAGCCGATCTCACTTCGTCGCCCGAGCGGAACGATTACCCTTATTCCAGGCTTTATTAAATCAGCCTGGTTATCAGGGATTTTATATGTCAGGTTCTGAAATGGCCTCGCTATAGCCACTTCCGCATACATCTCTAATCATCCTCCGGAAATCTCAAATCAATTATAACAGGGTAAAGGGACATTTTTAATTCACTTGATAAAAGTATAAATAAAAAAGCGGGCGTCGGAAAACCGACGCCCTTTTATATAAAACTGAGTTCACCACCCAGTTAGTTGTCTGTCCTGATCAATCCGACAAGGGATTTAAAGAGTTTCCACTCCCTCATGTCATCAAAGATCGTATACACAACCGGTATGACCAGCAGCGTTAGGAACGTTGATGTGAGGAGTCCACCGATAACAGCGATTGCCATCGGAGAACGCATTTCCGCACCTTCACCGAACTCCAGCGCAACCGGTAGAACACCAAGGATGGTTGACAGCGCTGTCATCAGGATCGGTCGTAAACGCTGTGGTCCGGCGGTTTTAATCGCTTTATCACGTTCCATACCTTCAACTCTCAACTGGTTTGTAAGGTCAATCAGCAGAATCGAGTTTTTAGTAACGATACCCATCAACATAATAATACCGATAAAGCTGATGATACTGATTGTCTTACCGGTAATAAGCAGTAACAGGAACGCACCGATGATCGACAGCGGCAGAGCGACCATGATAGTAAGCGGATGAACAAAGCTGCCGAACTGCGATGCGAGCACCATATAAATAATGATGATCGCCATCATCAATGTAAAGGACAACTCTTCGAATGCCTCGATCATAACCTCGGCTTCACCACCAATTACCAGTTCGATATCAGAACCCTTCAGTTCTTCTGCGCATACCTTGTTGATTATTTCAACTGCGCTACCGAGCGGTAATCCCTCAAGGTTTCCGGTTATCTCTACTTCACGGCGTTTATTCAGTCTGTTAATACGTGATGGGCCTTTTCCTCTTTCGTACTCCGCAACATTCGTTATATCGATCAATTGACCTGTATTACTACGGACCATCAATTTTTCCAGGTCCTGAGGTTTATCTCTGTCATTCTGTCTGAGACGTACCCAGACCTCATACTGATCTCCACCTTCCTGGAAGGTAGTTACCTGTTTACCGCCTATAAGTGTGTTAACAGTCGAAGCAATACCAAAAACATTTACTCCGAGATCTGCTGCTTTATGCCTGTTGATATGGATATCGATTTCCGGTTTTCCTGGCCTGAGGGATGAATCCATGTCAACAAAACCTTTCATAGTAGAAAGTTTATCCAGTACTGCTTTACCTTTCACTTCCAACTCATCAAGATCATTACCGGTCAGAGAAAACTGCAACATCTTGTTGCTGAAACCTGCTCCGGACATGGTTGAAGCTTCACCTGTCGAAGCTATAACATCAGTTACACCGGAAACAAGCTCTCGAGTTTCTTTCATTATGTCTTTCAGATCTTTATCCCTCTCTTTTGAACGAGGAATACTAATCAGAATCTGAGCTTTATTCGGTTCATTTACTCCACCAGAGGAATAGCCAACAGTTGTAAATATACCAGTGAGGTCCTCAAGTTTTTCCTGGATAATTTTCTCAATCTCTCTGGTTTTCATATCCGTCTGTTCAACAGTGAAGCCAATTGGAGTTTCAATATTCAACACAAACTCAGTCCGTTCCATTGAAGTCATGAATTCGCTCTTGATAACTCCAGCACCTGCCATTATGAAAACCACAAGAATGAGCGCTATAGAAATAGATACAACTTTCCAACGGTTATTCAGTGCCCATTCAAGAGATCTGCTGTATGCTTTATTAAGGGATTCCATTCCCTTTTCGAACCTGACATCGAATGCTGTAAATTTATGTTTCCTTCTCAAGAATTTTGAACTGAGCATCGGAGTCAGCCAGAATGATACAAAAAGCGATACCATAACCGCACCGGCAACCGTTAGACCAAATTCATAAAAGAATTGGCCCATTATTCCGCTCATGAACGCAACAGGAACAAATACCGCGATGATCGTCATAGTAGCCGCTGTAACAGCAAGACCGATTTCAGATGTTCCGTTAATAGCAGCGTCGATACGTTTTTCACCCATCTCCCGGTGTCGGAATATATTTTCAATAACAACGATTGAGTCATCAATGAGGATACCAACTGATAACGCCAAACCCATCATTGACATCATATTCATCGTAAATCCGAGAACAGACATAACCATAAAAGCGGAAATCAGCGATACAGGGATCGATAATGCCGCAATTACAGTAGCTGAGATATTTCGGAAAAAGAGCAGAATTACCAGGATAGCAAAGATACCACCATAAAGAATCGAGGTATTAATATCGTTAACCGCTTCCTGGGTAAATGTTGAGGTATCCTGTGCAACGACTATTTTAATCTGGTCTTTATACCTTTCCTGGAGCCGCTCAAGTTCCTTCTTAACATTATTAGCGAGCGCAATTTCATTTGCATCAGACCTTCTAACAACAAGAAGAGATACTGCCTGTTCGTTGTTCAGCCGTGAGAATGTCTCTGCGTCTTCTTCACCATCTTCTACATACGCTACATCCCCGATTGTAACCGGTTTCCCATCAATTGATGAAATAACAAGATTCTGAAAATCAGAAGCCTTTTCAACTTCACCCTGTGTTTTAACCATGAGTTCTTCAACATCGGATTTCATGGTTCCGCCCGGGAAATTAATATTTCCGGTCTGAAGGGTCATTACTACATCATCAGCAGTAAGCTCATAACCGCGTAATTTATCACTATCCAGCCATACCCTGATCTGCCGTTCTCTTCCACCAACAATTTGGACATTACCAACACCCTGGATCTTCTCAATGTTGTTTTTAATTCTTTTATCAACAAATTCGGTCAGATCCTTAATGGACATTTCACTGGAAATTGCTATTTGAAGAATCGGCATAGCATTGATATCAAATTTTTGTACAAGCGGTTCTTCGACATCCGTAGGAAGATCATTCCTGATAATAGCGATCTTATCCCGGACATCCTGTGTTACTATATCGATATCTTTATCGAGCGTAAATTCAATGACAACCTGGCTGACACTCTCAAGGTTAATGGATTTGAGAGTTTTGATGCCCTCCAGAACACCTACAGAGTCTTCTATAACCTCTGTAACCTTCGATTCTATTGTTTCCGGGTCAGCGCCTGGCAGGACTGTTGTAATAGATACAAGTGGGAAGTCCAGTTCCGGGAACATTAATACCGGTAGTCGTGTAAATGCTATCCAACCGAATATCAGCAACGCGGCAATTACCATTGTCGCAAAAATCGGCTGTTTGGCTGCTACTCGTGCGAGTATCATATCAATACACCTATAATCCTTTTATTTAATCTTATTCAATTTCTATTTTCGCACCTGTGAATAAACCATTGAGTCCGTCCACAACAATTTTATCATTCGATGTAATACCTTCGATCACTTCTTCAACTCCATCAACGACCGATCCTATTTTGATCCTTGTCTTAACCACACTGTCACCATCCACTTTGAAGATATATTTCTGTCCCTGTTCAGATACAATCGCTTTTGTAGGAACAACCAGAGCTTTATTCGATCCTCTAAGTGTCAACACTACTTCAGCGAAGGAACCGGCTTTTATCCTGCTCTTCGGGTTAGAAATCTTTCCCTCGAGCATAACGGTTCTTGTCTGCTGATCGACAGCCGGGGAGACAATAGAGACAACGCCTTCATACTTCTCGCCCGGTAAAGATGTAAAAGAGGAAGAAAATTTATATCCAGGCTGAACCATGGAAGCGTATTTCTCAGGCAGATTAAACTGTACCTTAATAGGATCTATTTTAATAATTTCAAAAATAGGTCCGCTTGTCATGGTATCAACATATTCACCTGGGTCAATCATCCGCGCTTTTACATAACCTGTAAGAGGGGATTTAAGCTGTGCATCATTGTATGATCTTTCAGCCAGTTCAACCTGTACATTAGCTGCTTCTTTTGCAGCTTTCATGCTCTCATACTGTGCTTTAACAGCATCGAACATACCCTGCGAAATAGCATTCTTTTCGAATAGTTTTTGTTTACGATCGAGCTCAAGTCTGGCATTTTCGTAAGCCGCTGAAGCCTGCGCCAATGCCGCTTTCGCCTGCTCGAGATAAAGCTTGAATTTCTCCAGTTCTATCTGAATCAGGATATCTCCTTCTTTAACAAAACTACCTTCATCGACCATAACTTTATCGATAACACCGGTTACCTGTGTTTTTATGCTGACATCAAGATCCGCATAAGCTGTTCCGGTCGCAGAAATCTCCTGATCTATATTCATAATTTCTGGTGAGCTTACGCTGACCTTAAATATTTTCTCCGAACCATTTCCATTGGTTGTAGCTTCTTCATCATTGCCGGATTTGCAACCCGGTAAAATCAACAGCCCCGTCAGTAGCAACAGGGTAATAATAACTAATCTCCGTGTCATTTCTTCACCTCTATTATTCAAAAAGTTCACCGATAGCCTTTTTTAAACTAAGGATCGCAAGGTCTTTCGAATATTTCATATTCGAAAGAGTGATCTTAGCCTGGTCATATGCATTCATAGCCGTGGAAAGTTCCAGGGCTGTAGCATCGCCGACTTCATATAAACTTGAATTAAGTTCATAATATTCTTTTGCCAGCTGCAATTGAACTTCTGCAAGCTGGAGTGTAGATTTCATCGTCTGGAGGTTCGAATAAGCTTCCTCTACCTCAACTTTCACATCGTTCATCAATTTCATCAGTTCCAGGTCAGAAATCCTTTCTTTTGCTTTAGATTCACTTATTTTTGCCCAGGTGTTACCACCGTCAAACAAAGTGAAACTTACGACAAGCCCAAGAGAAGCATATCCATCGTAAGGAAAAGAAGCCGCCTGTTCGAAGTACTGGGCCTGGACAGTAACTACCGGATAGAGACCTCCCCAGGCAATATTCGTTTCATATCCAGCCATCTTCTTTTTAAGTTCGGCCATTTTTATTTCTTTACGTTTGATCAATGCAGTCTGAATCATCTGATCCAGATCGGCCTCTGGCTCAATCATGGTCTCCGGTTCAGTTAGCTTATATTCTCCTCTAAGCCCAACCATGTTTGCCAGCTGATTCTTGGATATTGAAAGAGAATTTCTTTTAAGTGTCAGTTTCCTTTCATTATCCTTCAAGGTCAGTTCCGCCAGAAGTACTGAAGGTTTTGTAACCTCACCGACATCAAATCTTAACTGAGCTTTCCCAAGTTCTTTCTGTGCAATCTCTATCGATTGTTCAAGAACTTCGACTTCCTTCTGGTACATAGATATCTGATAATAGAGACCAGCAATACCAAGATATATCATTTCTCTGGTATACCCCTCCGCGGATTCAGCTATATCGGAACCAGCATTTGCCATATTGATCCCGTTGATTGATCTGAAGCCTGTGAATATCGGCTGGGTAATAGTAGCTTGAAATGTATACGAAAGCCTTGGCATTATTTCAAACTTCGTGCCCTCAAAATCAAGCATATATTCTCTATCATAATAAGTTCCCAGGTATGCTGCATCTATAGTCGGGAGAATCGAACTCCAAGCCTGTCGAACTCCGGCGTCGGCAACATCAACCTGATTCGTAGCAATCTTTATACTTTCATTAGATAACAGCGCCTTCTGCCAAAGATCATTCAGTGTGTATTCAGGCACATTTTCAGACCAAATGAAAGAAGTACTACACAGTATCAGACTTACTATCATTAGAATTGTAGTTTTAACTCTCATCTTTCTCCTATCCTTCCAAATTTTTTATATAATCAATATTGCCAATTCCCTGTAGAATATATTTGGTAACTTCCTCAGCATATTCCTCAGGAGTTGTATCTGTTTCATTTAAAATATTGTCCCATAAAAACTCAGTAGCTATACCGGTGATATAGATATGCGCTTTATAGGGATCCACTGCTCTGAAATATCCTGCTTCTAGTCCTTTCGTAAAAAAATCAAATATTGGTTTATGTACATCCTCAATCTCTTTACTGCACTCTTTCTCAAGCAATTGCAGTATATTAAGGTCCGAAGCCCAACGATCAAGTGATAACAATTGAAAAAGCTTTACATCGCTTCTGAATAACTTATATGTTTCAGCCAACATAAGTTTTGTAAAATCGATCATATCCATTTCGAGATTTTTATCCCACAGATCATTATAAACATTTGTGATCTCGACCATCTTTTTCTTAATCAGCTCGACTATTATGCTTTCCTTGCTATCAAACAGTTTATAGATAGTGCCAAGAGCATATTCTGCTTCCTCGGCTATATCCTGCATGGTGACACTTAAAAAACCCTTGGTTCCAAATATCCTCCATGCTGCATCCAGAATGATGTTCCGCTTGAACTCGGTTTCCATCATTTTTTTTGAATTTTTCTGCATTTCTTTCTCTTTTAACATTTTCAAACTGCTAACATTTACTTCTACTTATACGCATTAATATAGCGTAAGTTCCATAATATAGAACCACCATTTCATTTTTTCAAGCTATATTTACATTTTTTTAAACAAATAATACATTTTTTGAAAAGAACGTTTAAAAAGGCGATCGCATGTTATAAGGATATTTTCAATCGTAAATTTAAGATAAGAATACTAATAACACTATAATAATAAAAAAACTGGTTGATAATAAAATAACGCTGTGGATAACTCCACAGCGTCATATTTAAAAAGCTTATTATATAGACAGATTTTATTTTTTAGATTCTGTCTTTTCCTGCTCTGCAATTGCTGACTGGACTTTCTTCATCTCAGAATTCAGCCAATTAAATTCGATCCAATTCCTGCATTTCGAACGGAGATTATTTATCGCTTCCAATCTCGCCTTAAGTGCAGGTAAATGTTTTGGATTGTGAATCAGGATTATATCCGTCATATGAAGAGCCTTGACCGGCTCACCTTCCGCAACGAGCGCGCTCGCTTTTGCAGCTACTTTACCCGCGTCACCTATCAAAGCAACCAGATCCGGATAAATATCGCTAGTGGGAACAGGATACATATTTGAGATATTGGTATCATACCATCCAAGATATCCCTCAAAAATACCACGAACATCCCAGGATACCCTTCCAAATGCTTCCGGTATACTTATCTCATCCGGTAGTTTTATCTCTTTCATCAACGTATGAACATCCTTCCCAAGATTCATTCCTTTAACAGTCTCATCATGGATATATCTTACTGCATCGCGGTACTTTGTCAGTTTCATCTTGATAAAATCTTTACCGATAAGTGGTTCGCCGTGACCAGGAAGCAGAATTTCAGGTTCGTAAGAAAGTGCTGTTTCAAGCGCTTTTATGTATTCAAGAGCTGGCCTTGTTTCAGATCCGCGAAGTGTAGACATATTTGGAACAGAAGAATAATAATTATCGCCTATCAGAACTGTTTTAATCTCAGGAATCCATATAACGCATTGATCCGGGGTCTCGCCACCGACATGAGTCATAACAAAAGATCTATCCCCAGATTTGTACGTGTAATTATCTATAAACAGCTCAGTCGCTTTTAAAACCGGCACTTTAGTTTCTACTGTCGGTTGAGGTATATCTTGTCCTGTCTGTTTTGCTATCCGGATTTTCTCGATACTATCAAGCATGGAGTTATACCTGACGAAATTCTCATATTCTCTCTGTGCGATCACAGGAATATCTTTACCGTTTTTCCAAAGGTCAATCCCTTCTGTGTGGTCATCATGACCATGAGTAAGAAGAATAGCTTTTACATCACCTCCGTGGGCCATCTTGTACAACCAGTTGCCTTCTTTCGAAGCTCCACCCGGATCAAGCATAACATTTCCTGTTGAAGTCCTGGCCAGGTATGAATTACACGAATTTTCTAATCGGTACAGGTTATCAGTAATCTTGAGGCTTTCCATCACCGTCGTTTCCAGCCAGTTCTTAACCGAAGCATCAATCTTAAACTCTTTGGCCCAATCGGGGTGAGATTGTATATAGCTCTCATCAACCAGTACATCAATCCCGCTGAAATCGGATATTTTTTTACCTTCAGGTAGTTTTTCGTGATGTAAAAGTGGATAAAAATTCTTCTGGTCAAGCAACTTGATCTTGTTAAATCCGGGTTTTTTTAACAAGATTGCGCTTATCACAGCTTGATGGAGAAATGTATATTGCATCCTGCTGGTACAGGCTTTACCTACATATTCTTTATCCTTAGCCAGCTTTTCAAAAGTATCTCTCCACTGACGTAATATTTTCTTTTCCGGTCTTACAGATACTACACGACAATTTATATAAAATCTGACATTCTTTGAATCAACAACCGTTTCAACGAAAGGAACTTCATCCCTATTGATCCCCACTTCTTTATAAATTCCTGACCAGAACGGGCTTATTTCTTTTTCTTTTTCTTCACCAATTCCATTAGTAAGGTATACTGAAGTGGTCACCGCTTCAACATTGTCTGAAAGCGAAAGGAACGACGGCTCCTTTAGGAAAAACATATGGTTATCAAAATAAACAAGATTGCAGCCGGCGCCATCAAGCATCTCCTCAGCTTGAGCTGCCGCATAAACCTTGTGAGCAAACGGGATTTTCGCTGCTTCACTATCTATTTTAAGCGGAAAAGTTTTAACGTTATATTTCTCCAGCCATTTATAGCTTTCTCCAAAATCCGGGTTATAAAATACAAGGAAAAGACTGTCCTTATATTTACCGCCGAACTCGTTAAGGCTTTTGATTAACATCTCTGCCTGCCGGGTATCAGAGGGTAGCCCGATATAAAGAGCAAACACCATATCAGTAACATCCTGTTTCTGAATCTGGTATACCTTCCTATTTGTATCCTGGTTGCTGTCTCCCAGAACAAAACTCCCGAAGACCAGCAGCGCAATTACTAGAAATATTCCAATTCTTTCTTTGACTATAAACCTGCTATTTATCACCTTGTCCTCCTTCAAAAAAGCAGTCAACCCTTTTAGGGTCCATTGATAATAAACGGCGCTTAGTGAAAGATGTTCTGAATAACAGATGAAATAATGAAATATATTGTGTGTTTTATTAAATCATTATATATAAAAATTGAACTATCAAAAAAACATAACCTCAAAGTTCCTCATCACTTTAACCGAAAAAATCATGTCTTATATTTAACCACTAATACGGAATACTATTCTAAAATATAAGGTATTAAAGTTATGTATGAGAAATAAATGATAAATATATAAAGCTTCTCAAAACTTTCAAAGGCAAATATCGTTAGTATTAAGTTGAAATGTTGTATTTTTGGTAATTCTGATAAGAAGTTGTATAATATCAAGGACAATTGATATTTACTATTATTGAAGGGCAGAAAGATGGTAACACAAAAAATTAAAAAAATACTGGTATTCTTATCTTTTGTTTTCCTTGCTCTTATCCTCAATACTTCATGCGCTTCCAAAGCGACACTGGATACAGACTATGAACTAAACCTTAAATTCGGGAACGAACTGGCAAAAGGATCTCTCTGGAAGGAAGCGATTATAAGATGGGAAAACGGGCTGAAAATGAAACCCAATGACGCAAGATTCCATAACAACCTCGCAATTGCATATGAGAATGAAGGGAATTATGAAAAAGCGGAATATCATTATAAAAAAGCTATACAGTTGAACCCAACGAACGAAATAATCCAGATGAACTGGGAAAGCTTCCAGGGTGTTCTTAAGAATATTAAAAGCACCGAGGATGATAAAACGGAGGGTAATTCTGATGATAAAAAATAAAATCATTAGTAAACTAACATCAATAACGGCTCTAATCCTTTTCAGTGCCCTGATACTTACCATGTTTTCATGCGGTACATCAAAATATGGCAACAGTATGAATGTAATGATCACCCACAGGACCGAAAGTAAACTGGATATAAAAGATATAAGGACCGTTCTTCTAGCAGGATTTGTAAAAACGACCGAAAACAGTTTCGATATTTTAAAACCGACATATGATATCCTAAAACAACAACTGGCTTCCAAGGCAAGTTTTCTTATCCTTTTCGAAAACCCGCTTGATCTGACCAAAACCAAGATCATCGATAAAGCAAAGAAACAGGAATATGAAGCGAAAGACATCTTTCAATCTCCAGAGATATGGATAGAAATAGCAGCTAAATATAAAGTCGATATGATCATTACCGGAGAAATCGGCTTTTCTAATGAGATAGGTAAAGACCTGGTTAAGCTGACCAAATTCCAGGATAACAAAGAAGTTACACTCAGCCAGGTAGTCGAAAAAAAGTTTTTCAAACTTGATTTTGTTATCTATATGATCAGCGGCAAAACAGGGAAAATTATACATACTGAAAAAATCTACAAAGCAGTGGGCAGGGAAACCGACACAGAAGAATCAGAACCAATACTAATAAATCTCATCCGCGGTTCATTGGAAAACTTGCGAGAGATGATGGTTGTTAAATCTAATCCAATCCAAAGAACACTCCTGGAGTAAGGAGAACACAATGAAGACAATAAAAAGCATTTCTGTTTTAATTATTCTTTCCATCTTGGTTTCACCGGTTATGTTTTCTCAAACATTTGGTAAGAATAAGGTAAATTACGACGATTTTGACTGGATGGTTTATAAAACCCCGCATTTTGATATATTCTATTATTCATCAGAAGAACATCTTCTCAATACGTTCACGCAGTGGCTCGAATCATCCTATATTTATCTTTCAAAAAAGTATGATTGGGTTCTTTCAAAAAGAATTCCGGTATTCTTCTATAAAACTAAAAGTGAATTTGAACAAACGACTTTGTACCCCGCCTTCCTTCCCTGGAATATTGAAGCTTTCGCTGAAGGCTTGAGAAACAGGTTCGTAATACCGCTGGATCAACCGCCGGCAGCGATGCAGCAGCTTATTGTGCATGAAATGACCCACATTTTTCAATACGATATTTTTTATAATCTAAGTTATGCCAAGAGAATACTGGCGACGCCACCAATGTGGCTTATGGAAGGTATGGCTGAACATAGCGCCAGGGGATACACTACAGAGGATGAAATGCGTGTCCGGGATATAGTCCTGCATGATGCTGTGCCGGATATCCGTCAACTTGGATCCAGCCAGTTTATTGCGTACCAACTTGGACAGACTATCATCGACTATATGGTAGACAGATACAACCAGGAAGGCTTCAATTCTCTTCTGCAATACCTCAGACGCAATGGTGCTGGTGGGGAAAACGTGCTGAAAGGTATCGAAGATGTATTTAAAATCACACCTTATGAATTCAGCAATGAATGGCGCAAGTGGTTACGAAGCAAATATATGGAAATGCTGGTAACTAAAAAAGAAGCGAGCGATTATGGTGATTCAATCAGCCAATCAATAAGACTCAGAATCTTCGGACTGTCATTATCTCCTTCCGGTGAATTGATTACGGCTTTCACAAGCGACGGTCTGGATCTCGATATTGCACTTCTGTCTGCAAAAGATGGACACATGATTAAAAACCTAACATCGGGATTGAACGAGGAATATGATTACCTGATAGGGGGCGAAATAACACATAGATTCCATGGCGGAAAAGATATAGCGTGGTCGCCTGATGGAAACACAGTAGCTGTTTTCGCAAGAACCGGCCAGAAACGTTCCCTATTTCTCCTGGATGTATATACAGGAGTTATAAAAGGGAAATTCAGTTTAGAACTTGACCAGGCGCTTAATCCTGAGTTTACAATTGATGGTAAATCTGTTTTGTTTTCAGCTATTAAAGCAGGAACAAGCAGAGATATTTATAAACTCGATATTGCATCAGGAAAAGTAGAACAGCTTACAAAAGATAACTATTTCAACTTTGCACCGACTGCATCTAAAGATGGTAAATATGTTTATTTCTTCTCAAACCTTAACGGTTACCGCAAGTTATTCAGATTCCCGATGGATGACCCGTCCAAAAGAGAACAGATAACTTTCGGTAATTGGAATGACCTGTTCCCATCAATTTCACCAGACGGCAAACGCCTTCTATATATCTCCGATGAAACCGGTATCTACAATGTTTATGAAATTGATCTGGAAAACAGAGAAAGAAAACAATATACAGATGTGTTCAGCGGGATTTTCAATCCACAATACACATTAAATAGTGAAACTATACTGTTCATGAATTATAACAAGATGGGTTATCAATTCTACAGAATGACCCTGAATAACCCAATCATTGTAAAAAAGATTGATCCAGTAAAGGATGCTCAAGAACAGAACACCATACGAGCTGATGCCGATTCCTGGAAGGAATGGAATACAGGTTCCACTTATCTTCCTCCAATAGAAGTATCAAAAGATAAACTCGTAAAAGAACCTTCTTATGATTTCTTTGTAGATGATCTTAACATCAACGCAGGTATGTCCTCCGATGGGACACTCTTGACTCTCTCATACCTGCAATTCAGCGATATAACTTCAGCAATCAAATTCCGTTTGAACTTCGCTACAATCGGTTCTTATCGAAATGTCGGGCTTGTATACCTTAACCAACAGGAAAGACTCAACTGGGGTTTCACTCTATTTGACTATACAAGATATTTCAATTCAAACCTGAATTTCAGCCAGAATGTCAGCAGCGAGCTCCAAACCCTGACTGTTGAAAATATGGGAGCCACACTCTTCGGTTATTATCCCTTCAGCACGGAAACCAGGTTGGAAGTATCACTTGGTTATGAAAACAGGGATTACAGTTACACAAACGAACTTAGGGAACAACTCGGTAGCGTAGAAAACTATAATCAATTCTACCAGAGATTTAAAAGCGGTAACTTTGCTCCAATAAGTGTTTCGCTGGTTCATGACAGTATTCAATATTATAACTATGAACCTCTCACTGGAACCCGTTTCAGGCTTTCTGCCACACATTCTGTAAAAATTGGCGATGCTATTGACAGCTACACCGATTTCAATATCGATTACAGGACCTACCTGATGATATCCAGGGATATCGTACTGGCAGTCAGGTTAGTTGGAAACCATAGCTTCGGTGATTCACCTAACATATATTTCTTCGGAGGTACAGATACCGTAAGAGGCTTGGATTACCTGGAAGTTAACGGTAATACTACATTCTATGGCAACTTCGAATTGAGATTCCCAATAACAAAGATGGTTGAACTTCCATTCGGAATTTACCTCAGGACAATTCGAGGCCTGGTATTCTTCGATGTAGGTGGAGCTTTCTATGAGGGTGATGATTTCAAATTTTTCACGGATAACGATTTAATACTGGAGGATGCAGTTGCGGCATATGGGTTCGGATTCAACTTCAACTTTGGCGGCCTAGAATTACACTTTGAATGGGCCAGGCAGACCGATTTATCCGTAGCCGATGACTGGGAATTCCAGTTCTGGATAGGATATAAATTCTAGTTTCCAATTTTTATTTTTTATTATCAACCTGCCGTAAACATCTCACCGGCAGGTTGAATTTTATTGATCAAAAAGAATTACTGTCATCGCTCTTGCATTAACCATAAGAAAAGTTATAATTAGACAAAGAAATAATATTAGAGGGCGCTATTATGGTTGAACATATAGAGTGGCTAGGTCATTCGGCCTTCAGAATAACCGGTGAAAAGACTATCTATATTGACCCCCGTAATCTGAAGGACGCTGTACCTGCGGATGCAATCCTGATTTCTCACCCTCATGATGACCATTTTTCTCCTGAAGCAATTAAAACACTTCTTACGGGAAATGCGGTAGTGATATCAATCCCTGATATAGTTAAAAAGCTGCCGGTTCCCGCAAAGACAGTACTCCCGAATGAAAAGGTACATTTAGATAATATTATAATCGAAGCTATCCCGGCGTATAATATAAACAAGTCTTTCCACCCCAAACAGAAGGACTGGGTGGGTTTTCTTATAGAAATGAACGGTAAGCGATATTATTATGCCGGCGATACAGACGCAATTCCGGAAATGAGAATGTTGAAAAATATCGATGTGGCTATGCTTCCCGTCGGGGGAACATATACAATGAACGCTGAAGAAGCAGCTGCAGCTGCGAACACATTTAAACCTAAAATTGCCATTCCTTATCACTGGGGTGAAATTGTGGGTACACGTGAAGATGCGGAAAAATTCAAATCACTCTTCAGTGGTACAACCGAAATCCTCGAGCCAAAGTAATCTCTGACATCATCGGATCAACTTGCGCGCATTTTCTTTAAGCCACTGCCTGGCACGTTTAAATTCAGGAAATTGACGTTCTTTCCTCCTGAATTCTGCAGGATGTTTCGATAACCTGTTTTTAACTATTCGAGAAGGGTAAATAGCATGTAAAATTTCATGATACATTAGGTATTCCATCACATACCCTGGAATCTTGGCATTATCTAGTATTGAATTGAAAGTAATGAGGTTATAATCTTTTCTGTAATGTGCATAATAGCTCCGGACAGATTTCTTACTCCACCCTGTTTTCAAATTCGCAGGCTTCTCACCATTAAAATGGAGATTAATAACTTTCTCATATAAATGATCAAGATCGTAATGTTTGCCTTCAGCATCATTAATAAGTTTATCAATACGATCAGGATTCCCGATATACGGTTCAATTTCAGCTGAATACTGTTGAAAAATAACCCGGTCTGTCGCAAGAGGCCTTCGCCTCATTATCTTATGTATCATCATCCTGCCGCCGGCTTTTAAAGCTTCAATATCATTCATTGGCAGCCTTTTATTGTACCGTATCAGCAATCCATATTTTTTTACGAATATTTTAATAGTGATAGCGGAGTAATTATAAAACTCAACCTTAACAAATTGCCTTGATGCCTTGCTGTTCTCCCGTCGCCAATAGCTGGTCAGGTAGGTTTCAAGGCTTTGTAATAGATTCTCTTCCATAAATTACCTTAAAATGGTACAAACCGGAATATATTAGAGTATAAAAATCCTTAATACAAATAATCCTGGTATTTTTTTCCTCTGAATCGTGAATAATTATTAAATTTGAAAGATAAGCGTGTATAATAACCTTAAAAGATGGCGGGTTTATGACTAAAGCTAACGTTTTATATCTATTAATAATCCTGGTAATTGTAATTAACTTTTTCTTTCCCTCAGAAATAAATCCACTTATTCAACTGGGCGGGATATACGCAATATTCCTTGTTTATATCTCACTTAAAATCGAAGTATTGTATCTAAATAAAAAACTATCTGTTGAAATCCAGAATGCTATTTTCATCTTCCTTGCTATTTTAATCTTCTTGATAACAGCAGTCCATGGTGTGTACCTATCGAACAGCAGGGATTATTTTTACATTTTTATGGGATATCTGTTCCTGGCCTCATTTATCGGTTCAGTCATGCTCAAGGAGGAATGGATATGGAGAAGTTTTAAGATTCTTGTATTTACTTCATCAATTATCTGCATGTATGCCCTTGCGCAATATCTAACCAATTTCTTCGGATTAGCAGATAAAATCGCTGAAATAAAAAACCTGGATCCTTTTATCAGGGATTCTCTCATACAACGACTGGCGGATAAACGGGTTTTCGCATTTTTTTCTTTACCAACCACTCTAGCAGCATTCCTGGCTTTAATAATGCCCATTGTGGGGGTCCTTTTTATTAGATCAAAAGGAATTAAAAAAATTATTATGGCAATTATACTGGGTCTGCATCTTGTCATTCTCTTCCTTACTCAATCATACGGCGGTATTTTAACCCTGTTCGCTGCTGTAGGTGCAGTATGCCTTCTGATATTGTTCAACAGAAGTAAAAACAGATTAAAAACTATTGGCTATGTATTCTTCTTGATTATAATCGTGGCTGGCGGAATTTATTTGCTGGGTGAGATCCGCGGCAAGTTATTTGATTTCAGTGATCCTAAAAATCCGGTAGTGTTGCGTCTGACTAACTGGAAAGCAGCTACCAATATTATAAAAGATTATCCAATGGCCGGCGTGGGCCTCGCAAACTACAAAACAGTTTATCCACAATATTATCAACCAGGCTGGCAGCCATCTGAATTTGCTCATAATACGTATTTACAAATTGTAAGCGATGTGGGAATTCCGGCAGGAATAATTCTATTCTTGCTCTTCATCTATTGGTTATGGATGATATTGAAAAAATTCTTTAGCGCCTGCGAGGCAGCCGATAAAAACCGGCGACAACTCTGTACTGCCCTCTTGATGTCCTCATTTGCCTTTTTGTGTAATAACCTATTTGAAATAAACACCTATTATTTTAGCTTGGGTATTATGGGTATCTTCATCCTGGCACTGACTACTAAAGTATTGAACCAGGCAAAGGATTCCCAGGAAGGAATTATTTATAATATCCAATTAAAAAATCATGAGAGCCAGGTGAAGTTCAGGGAAAAGGAAGCGACAATTGTCCTAATTGTTTTATGGTTCATTGTAACAGGCCTGCTCATCCAACGCTTTATCGGACTGGTTTTTTATAAATCAGCTTCTGACTATTTTAAATCAGGGCATTATACTGTAGCTGAGGATGATATAAGAATTTCAAAATTCGTTGACCCGATAGATTCAGAATATTTCTATCTCGATAGTAGAATAAAAACAGAAAACTTTAAAATCACAAAAGATAAAAAGGAAATTGAAAGAGCCATCGAACTCGCTGAGCACTCAATTTCGCTTAATCCTCAAATGCCTTACCTACACCGAAACCTGGCATATATATATATCAGGGCAGGAAGAAACTGGGATGCATTAAGGGAATACTATAAAGCGGATTCACTGTTTCCCATGACAGAAGAACATAAATCCAATCTGGAAGATTTAAAGAAAGCACTAACAGACCCAAATTATGAAAAAAAGTAAAATAATCCCACAAAAAGAAACTTTCCTGAGAACATTAAGAGGAATTCTACTCTTATTATTCTTTATCACATTACCGGTTTATAAAGGATCAACTAGCAATGATGGAATAATGATCTTCCAGAGTTTCCTGTTGATTTTTATTTTTGCATCTGTAATGCCTCAGATATTCAGAACCGGCCGCTTGAGAAAACTGATCACAATCGATTTAATCATTATCCTGGCGATTGCACTTTGTTTTTTTCATATTTTGTTTTCTGTGGAAAAATACTCCAGCATAATGCTTTTCACAAATGTTCTACTTACCGGTCTGTTTTTTATCTTTTACCTGAACCCTATGGATGAAATGGATTTACACCGGTTATGGGTATTCTTTATTCCAGGATATATTATTCAGGTCATAGTGGGAATTTATCAGCTATTCTTTACCAATATTGAAGCCCTCCGGGGCAGCTTTCGTGATCCGAATTACTACGGCCTTTATTTAACAGTAGGCGCATTAATAACTCTGGGATTTGCCTTATTTGAATCCAGAACCAAGTTTTTTCTCAAAGTTATTATCTACAGTTCGATCCCAATCGTCTTAATCCTTATTATTATGACAAAATCTCGATCAGCGGCAGGAATTTTCATGATTCTGCTCACCGGCATTCTGTTATTTAAAAAGCCGAAATATTCAATTATTGGTATTGCGTTAATAGCGATGGTAATCATTTTGCCTAATCCATATAAAAACCAGATAAAGGAAACTCATGAGACGGACCCTTATGCATATACAAGAATCGATATATACAAAATGGATCTGAAGATGTTTGTTGATCACATGATTGTCGGTACTGGATTAGGTTGCTTTGAAGAATATTCCCCTGAATATAATTTCCCGGTTGAAACAGTAATCGGTCGATACCGGCAAACACCAAGGCAGGCCCATAGCAGCTATTTCCATTGGATAATTGAAACGGGATTACCTGGACTTGCCTTGTTAGGAATATTTTTCTACATCGTCTTAAAAAGCTATTTAATTAATATAACTAACATTCTCAAAAAAAGACGGAAACCGAACTATACAACTGGAATTCACTGTGCTCTTCTGGCAATGCTCCTGATGGCATTATTTCATAATGCACTACATAACAATGCAATCTTCTTGTTAACAATTCTCTCTGTCTCGACGGTTCTAAAAACAGCCAATATGAAGCGTTATAAAACTAAAGATTTCGTGATAATTAAGATATTAAGGGAGTGGCGCCTTCTGGCGATTGCATCAACAGTCGTGATCTTCATATGCCTTTTTTATTTCCTTATTTATGCTCCCTGGCGCTCACAGGATAAAATAGAAATGGCCCAAAATAAATATGATTTCAATCAATACAAGGATGCATTAAGATATTCAGAGGAAGCGATCCGCCTAATGCCATTATTCCCCAAAGCTTATATCATGCGAGGCCAAATTTACCAGGATCACTTTCATAGGAATGAAAACCTCAATTCCGCTTTTACCGCCCTTTTCGAATATGAAAAAGCTGCAGAAATTGCTCCAAGAAATCTAAACGTTCTGGATAGACAATTAGAAATTCTGATATTTATTGAAGAGTATATTCATAAATCCAATCCCTCTATCTATCTCCCTGACCTCGAGGAAAGAATAATCCGTCTGTACGAGAAAAAAATCGCGTTAGCACCAAAGAATGTTTTTACTCTTTATAATTATTCAAATTATCTCGCCAAAAAAAATATTCATGAGAATGCCATCCGTCTTCTATTACATGCAACGGAACTTGAACCAAATTTTGTTGGCGCTCACAGGATACTGGGAGAATTATACATGATCGAAGGTAACGCTAAAGAAAGTCAATATCACCTGCAGAAGGTTTTAGAAATTCAATCAAAATATAATTACAAAGATTATATAGAACACGATCATTATCTGGCCCAGTTACTGCGGTAATAAGGAGTTCGTATGAAATCTAAAAATCAAAAACAGATAGCGATAATCCTATTTCTATTATCAGGTCTTGTCAGTCTTGTATTCCAGGTAGTATGGCTCAAAATGCTTGTACTGGTATTTGGAAACACTGTGTGGGCTGTAACAACACTACTGACCGCCTTCATGTCCGGTTTGGCCCTGGGAAGTTGGGTATTCGGTAAAATAGCCGATAGAGTCGAATCTCCGCTAAGGTTATATGGAATTATCGAATCGATAATCGGTTTAATCGGATTGCTGACACCAATAATATTCAGCAATCTTGATGTAATATACAGGCCACTATATAGACTACTCGGTGGAGATAATCTTCTTCTCGGAGCTATTAAATTCATTATAGCCTTCATTGTCCTTTTAATACCTACCTCAATGATGGGAGGTACACTGCCTCTTCTCGCTAAAAAATTTACCGAAGATATTAAAAATGCCGGTTCGAATATTGGAACCTTATATACAGTTAATACTTTTGGAGCAGTAATCGGCACTCTGCTTGCTGGATTTGTATTCATCCCGTTCCTGGGCGTGAAGCTTACTATACTGTTAGCATCACTGATCAATTTTACAATACTTGCCGGTGTCCTGTTTGTAACCAGGGGGGAATCATGCAAATTTGAAACTGCAGGATTGTTGAAAACAACTAATAAAATTAAAACCAGTAACAACTTTATATTATGGATTTATTTTGCTTGTGGTTTTGCCGCTTTGTCATACGAGGTACTTTGGAACCGAATACTTGTGCTTCACATTGGAAGTAATGTATATGCATACAGTGTCATGCTGGCTGTTTACCTTTTAGGCATCACCCTGGGAGCAGGTTTGATGAGCTATTTCATCAAGCGGATTAAAAATCCTATCGCATTCCTTTCTATTATCCAGGTTCTTTTATTCCTAGATGTGATATTCCAGATTAAACAATTCTCAAATCTCTCTCATACTATAAGAAATATGGGATCACTGATCGGAAGTGGAGGCTATTTCCAATATACAACATCACTGTTTTTCAGTACGTTGCAGATATTGATAATCCCTACATTGCTTTTCGGGGCTTCTTTCCCGCTTGCGGTAAAGATTTTTATCAGCGACAAGAAAAACCTTGGTAAAGATACCGGTATGTTATACGCTTTCAACACAATCGGTACGATATTCGGATCATTCTGCGCTGGATTTGTTTTAATCCCTATATTCGGGGCTCAGTTATCACTTATAATCACAGGGGCATTAAACTTCATGATAGCCATATACCTTTTACTCAAATCCGGTAAAATGTTAAAAATCCTGGTTTATGCCTCATCTGTTGCACTCGTGCTTTTTATCACCCTCAATATCTTAATTGTTAAAAAAGATGAAGCGTTATTGAATGCGCAGATTTTCAGCGAAGATGAAAACCGCCAGAGGGTTGAAATCCTGAATTTCTCTGAGGATATCTATGCTACTGTGACAGTTGAAGAACGGGAAGATGTGAGCGGTGTATGGAAATCGCTCAGCATGAACGGAGTTAATGTCGCCGGTACTTCCTGTGAACTGTTCACCATACAAAAGCTCCAGGGACATCTACCTTTGCTGCTTCATAAAAATCCAAAATCCGTTCTACATATCGGTTTCGGTAGTGGAGGTACTGCATGGGCAGTCTCACGTTACCCGGTGGAAAAAATTACCATTGCCGAAATAAGCCGTAGCATAATTGAGAAATCATCAGAATACTTCCAGGATGTTAACCATGGAGTACTGAAAGATCCAAGGTTGGATATACATTTTACTGATGGAAGAAACTTTGTTCTCGCTACAGATGAAAAATTCGATGTGATTCTCTCTGATTCAATTCATCCGAGATTCAGTGGCAACGGAAGTTTGTATACATACGATTATTATAAATTATTGAGAGACCGCCTAAAACCGGGCGGAGTCGTTTCTCAGTGGCTACCTTTTTACAGCCTAACAAACCGAAACTTTAAGATGATTATCAAGGCTTTCTATGATGTATTCCCCAACACGACAATCTGGTATACCAACTCTACATTGAATTCATATGTGATTGTCACCGGCTCGCTGGATAACGATAAAATTGATTTCAATAACATTGCGGAAAAGCTGAAGATTGACTCTGTAAGAGCTGATCTTGCGGAAATAGACACCGAAACGCCATACAAAATATTGGATTATTACATGTTCTCTAACAAGAGAGTCGGTGAATTCCTTAAAGATGTTCCCCCGCATACCGATAATAATATGGCTGTCGAATACGAATCCGGGAGGCAGATCAAAAGGTTGATCACAACGATAGAGAATTTTCATTCAATACTCCAGTTCAGAACAGATATTGTACCGTATCTTGAAAATATCCAAACTGAAGGCCGCTCCAAGTGGGAGATCATTGATATTATACACAAATATCAAAGGGCGACAGAGTTGAACCTGAAGGGGCAGATGTTGTTTTACCTCGGAAACAGAGACCAGGCGTTTGGCGAATTTGAGAAGATCCCGTTCCTGAACCCGGATGATCTTGAGCCTGTGGAATACTTCGGAGCAAAATACCAAAAGCCGTTTCTTACGAAGGCAAGACTTCCAGAATGATTTAAGATAGATCAAGAAAAACCGGTTTTTTTTATTTTTACCGCCGCGAATATCTTGACAAATAAAAGGACATCGTTAATATAGACACCTGCTGAGCGGGAATAACTCAGTGGTAGAGTGCAACCTTGCCAAGGTTGAAGTCGCGGGTTCGAATCCCGTTTCCCGCTCCATTTTTTTAGATATCATCCAGCGAAACATCAATCCTCTTACCATCCTGTGCAAGTAAAATATTGTAAGGCTTTCTGTCCGAATCTGCTTTGAACTTGAACTCTATTTCGGGATATTCTTTCTGAAAATATTCTCTATTCCTTCCTTTAAGCCCAATAACCAGGGATTGGTCTTTAACCGGGAAATGTATCTCAATATTATCTGAAGCTTTATCAATCCGTTTTATTCCCTCGATTAACATCCGGCGATATATCTCACCTTTTACCAGCTGACCGAATGAGGAGTGCCACGGCCCCGCAACAACCACTCCCTCTCCCTGCAATGCGACTGAAGACTGAAGACCTACCCTGATTACTTTCAGATTATGCTTTTCAGCATCGATCAACAAATCAGCACATATAGAGACCGCCTCCTCAAGGACCAGCGGAGAAAATTTGTTCCCGAGATACATTCTATGGAGTTCAGTATCACGAAGGACGATTGTTGGATGAATTCTGAGTAAATCCGGACTTAGATCGATTACTTTGCTCCAAGATTCCTTTCGAATAGATTCCGTTTCACCTGGCAGGCCAACCATTAGCTGAATGCCAGCTTTAATACCATGTGCTTTAATCAATTCCACTGCATTGAGTATATCGTTTGTAGTATGGCCACGGTTCAAAACCTTCAGGATTTCATCATTGAGAATCTGGGCACCAAGCTCAATCGTGCCCACCTTATACCTCTTCAATACATCCAGGATTTCATTGGAAATAAAGTCGGGACGTGTCGATATCCTTATCTCATCTACTTTCCCATTACTTATAAACTCATATACCGCCTCTAGGTAGAATTTTTGAGTCTCTTGAGGTAAAACAGTGAAACTCCCTCCATAGAATGCTATTTGAATCGTATCGGTACTGTCTCTATTGATGGTCACTAATGATTCTTCGATTTGATGACGGACTTCCTCTATCGAAAGCATATCCACCTTTCCCACTGTATCTGCTTGATCACAGAAGATACATTTAAAGGGACAGGTTTCCTGCGGAAGAAAAATAGGAATGATAGGCATTTTACTTTACAGATTTTTTGAAACGGTCGAGGTAAGTCCTCATTTTCCAGAGTTTCTTGAACCTCTTCCTGAGAATTTTATAAGCCTTCTGTGCAGCACGTTGCTCTGCCTGCTTCTTGCTCGATCCGCTTCCCCGGCTTATCACCTCGCCTTTGATCGAAAGCTGAACTATGAATGTCTTGCTATGCTCTGGGCCTTTTGCTCTGAGTACCTGGTAATCCGGCAGCGCCTGGTATTCTTTTTGTACCATCTGCTGCACTACCGATTTAAAATCATCGAAGACCAGGTCCTCAATATCAATATCATCCAACATCGGTGCCATGCTACCCAGGATGAATGACTTCGCAGCTTCTATGCCGCCATCCAGGTAAATTGCTGCTATAAGCGCTTCAACACAATCGGCAATCACAGAGATATATTTCTTCGTACGAGCCCTTTCCTCTGTTGAAAGCAACATCGCTTTTTCAACACGAAGTTTTTTACCTATCTCATACAGCTGGCGTTTGCTCACAATGAAAGATTTCATCTTTGTGAGCGGGCCCTCCCTGAGTTTGGGAAATTCCGAGAACAGGTACTCACTGACGACAAGCCCAAGGACTGAATCACCAAGGAATTCAAGGCGTTCGTTATGCCTTCTTTTAGCCGGAGTGGGATTATTTGTATAGTAAGAGCGGTGAGTTAGCGATTTAATAAGGATGCTATCATCCTTAAACCGATACCCCATTCGCTCCTGGAGTTTAATTATCTCCTTTGTAATTTTTTCCTCAATTACCGGCATTTAATCCTCTAATAGTCTTCTGACTGCTTCCTTCTTGTCTTTTGCCTTGGTCACTGGCCTTCCAACAACGATATAATCGGAACCATCTTCAATAGCTTTCCTCGGCGTAACAATTCTTTTCTGGTCATCTGCAGCTGCCCAAAGCGGCCTGATACCGGGAGTTACTGTAATAAAACCCTTACCACATTCTTCTTTAACAATTTTGACTTCACCAGCCGAAGCGACTACACCATCCAGACCAGAGGCTTTGGCAAGTTTGCAGAACAATCTTACCTGTTCTTCGGCAGAATTTCTATATCCAATTTCATTTAAGTCCTCGGAACTGAGTGAAGTAAGAACCGTGACACCAAGTATAATAGGTTTCGGGATTGAATTCTCCTCACAGAAAGATTTTACTTTATCTGCTGTCGTCTCCATCATAGCTCTGCCACCGCTCACATGGATATTGAACATATCGACGCCAAGTCTGGCAGCTTCAATACCTGCTGAAGCGACTGTGTTCGGAATATCATGGAATTTAAGATCAAGAAAGACCTTGAATCCCATCTTCAGCAGTTCCCTTACAAAATCTGGCCCGGCAGCAGTAAAAAGCTGCTTTCCAACTTTCAGGTAATCGACAACTCCTTCAAGTTCTTTTACTGTCTCCAGGGCTTCCGCTGCGTTTGGAAAATCCAATGGCACAATCAAATGTTTCTTTATATCAATATCCTGCATATTATTCCTCTTTCAATATATAAATCTTAACTGTCGCTGTGCCGCTGACAATCATATCCAGCGCTTTCGCCGCGGCATATGAAAGATCAAGTATCCTTCCCTTAATAAACGGGCCTCGATCATTTACACGCACTTTTACTTCTTTTCCATTATCCTGGTTCACTACAAGCAACATAGTGTTAAATGGCAATGTCCTGTGTGCGGCTGTGTAAGCATACATGTTATATGTTTCACCATTCGCCGTTTGCCTGCCATGGAATTCATCCCCATACCAGGATGCTATTCCTTCCTGTTCCCAGTCACTGTTTACAGAATAATTATTTGGATCGGGTAAATCCCTATCATATACACGGACCACGCAAGAAGTAAAAAAGAAAATAGAAACCAGTAAAAATACAGCCGTCTTTATATAATCAGTGTTATTAAAAATCATACCCTAATAGAACCAATTAACTCTTTAATATCTTCTATACCCTCATCAAGACAGAATTGTTCGATGCCTTCTATTATATCCTCAAATACATGTGGATTGATAAAACCGGCAGTACCCACCTGCACTGCTGATGCTCCCGCAATAATGAATTCAAGCGCATCCATTGCGGTCATGATCCCGCCAATTCCTACAATCGGTATATTAACAGCTTTCGCTGCCTGGTAGACCATCCTGACCGCAATCGGTTTTATTGCGGGTCCGGATAGACCGCCAATTACATTAGCAACACGGGGTTTGCGCCTCTTTACATCAATTGCCATCGCAGGGATAGAGTTGATGAGCGATATTGCATCCGCACCTGAATCTTGAACCGCTTTTGCCATTACTCCGATATTGGAAGCGCTGGGTGATAACTTCACCCAGAGATCCTTCCCTGTGGCTTTTCGAACGAGAGCTGTCATTTCTCCAGCTACTACGGGATCGACTCCGAACTCAATACCGCCTTTTTTTATATTCGGGCATGAGATATTCAGTTCGAGGACATCCAGTTCTTGAATCGAATCCATTCGTTCGGCAATCTCTATATATTCCTTTATGTCACGTCCCCAGATGTTCGCTATAATCTTCGAATCTATCTTTTTTAAAGGAGGTACTTTATCCTTCAGGAAAATATCAATCCCCACATTTTGAAGCCCGATGGCATTTATCATCCCGGCTGTGGTTTCATAAATCCTTGGAGATGGATTTCCTTCCACCCTGGCCACCGATACACCTTTTAGCACTACACCGCCGAGGATTGCAGGATTAAAGAAATCCCCAAACTCCGTACCATAACCGAATGTACCACTTGCAGACATGACTGGATTCTTATAAGTATGGTTCGCTATTTTTACTGACAGGTCAACCTTACTCACCATACCACCTCGCCCCCAAAAAATACCGGCCCTTCTTTACAAACCCTGCGCTGATAAACTCCGTCCTCTTCTTTAATCGCAATATTGCATCCCAGGCACACACCGAAGCCGCAAGCCATCCGTTTATCGAATGAAAGCTGAGGATCGATGCCTTTCTGCAAAGCAATATCGGATACAGCTCGCAGCATTCCCTCTGGGCCGCAAGCCAGGATAGCCGAATTATCAGTTATCTCATCCGCCAACCCCTTAGTTACAAATCCCTTGCTCCCTTGTGAGCCGTCCTCTGTATAGAGTTTTATATCAATGCCAAGTTTTTCAAACTTATCCGTAAATACAAGGTCATTTGCTCCTGCGCCACCGAAAAGTAATGTAACATCCTTTTTTCCGGCTAGTTCCATCGCCGGTATATAAAGCGGTGTTATCCCGATGCCGCCCGCAACAAGGATAACCTTCTCTGCACTATTCAGCAAATCCATTTTCCATCCGTTACCCAGCGGTCCTACGCACCCCAGGACATTTCCTTTTGTCAATTCACTCATCAACCTGGTGCCTTTTCCGATGACAACATATCCTATATTAAATCTGCATGACTTACCTGATTCTTCAAGAACCTGGAAAAGCCCCATCGGACGCGGAAGAAGGGGGTCAAGCCTGCCGGGAAAGGAAAGCATAACAAAAGCCCCCGGAAACATTTTAGGGATAGGGGCCTCGGTTTCGAGCTCTAATAAATAGTAATTATCTTTAATCTGCCTGTTCTCATTAACATGCGCTTTAACCGATTCAATCTTATTCATACTCTGGATTATAACAGAATCCTTATTCGTGGCAAACATCCGGCATGATATAAAAAACCGGCCTGTGTATCAGGCCGGCTTAAATCAATAAAGACAAGTTTTATTGTCTCAGTTCCAATATTTTATCAAGCACCATCGGCAGCGGGGCTGCTCCTTCTATGCTCGAAGCGTTATCGTTTATAACAGTTCTGGGAACTCCCATTACACCGTACTTCTTTGAAAGTTCAGGAAATTCTGTCGCTTCTACCATGGATGCCTTAATATTCTTATTTTTATATGCAAGCGCAAATGCTGTCAGCACTCCTTGCGGGCAGTAAGGGCATGTTGGAGTGACAAACACTTGCAGGTCGACATCATAATCAACCTCAGAGATTTTATTCATCAGCTTTTCATCGATCTCGAGTTTATCGCTCGAGAGCAGGTCTATTGTTTCCATCAATGTAGAGAATTCATAACCGGAAGGGATACCATAGAACTTTATACCAAAATCGCTGCCATCGGCATTTTCGATTATTGTTGCGGGCGCCTTATCCACACCAAAGTTTTTAGCTTCATCGCTATCGACATCAAATTTATGGAAACTGATTTTATCGCTTATATCCGATAATTCGGTCAGTAGCTGTTCTGTTTCTGTACAATACTGACAATCCTTATCAGAAGAAAAATATTTAATCTTGATATCTTTATCTAGTGATTCAAATCTCTCCTTGACGACCTTTACATCGTCATCACTTAATATTTTCATCCAAAACTCCTCTTATTTTTTTTCAAAGAGTTTAACGATTTTTGGAGAAAAATATTCCTTTTCTATAACAAAGTCAGGCTTAATTTTGAATAGTTTTTCGATATTACTTTTCGCTTCGCTAAGAAGCTTATCATTTAACGCCCCAGTGGAATAATATTCTTCAGCCTGGGCTATTGATAGGAACTGATATGCGACAGATAATTTTTTATCAAAATCATTATATGCATTCAGCAGGGTAACTGCTTCTTCATTTTTTTTAATCGAATCAGAGAGTTCGCCGGTAAAATACAGGGTCATCCCTTCATTTATATATTGAATAGCCAGGGTGTATTCTATGTCCTTCAGTCGGCGCAAAACAGTCGTGTTTTCCGGTTCAATCTGCTTTGCAGCGATAAATTTCATCCTAGCATCTTCAAATTTTTCTTCCCGGTAAAGCCTGCTGCCTTCACTTATTACTGCTTCAACTCCCAAATCTGATTTTGCAGGCGATGTAGTGGAAGATACTGTCGTTCTGGTTTCACTCGCTACTGAAGCCTTGGCTTTAGCATCCTGGATATTTTTTAACAACGCCTTAGCAGGGTTATTATCAGGTTCAAGCGTAAGTACATCTTGAACGGAAGTTTCCGCATTATTATAATCACCGTCGTTATAATACTTCCTTGCTTGTGTGAACAATTCAACAGAACGTTTTTTATTGCCACTCCGGACTATCTTCTGATTAACCGAAGGAAGCAAAGCTGCTTCTTCCCCGGTTTCCTCAATCAAATCCTTAGCCTTTTTATATTCCTCTAAAGCAAGGTTGTAGTTTCTATTCTCAAAAAAATTGTCTCCGCTTTTAATATGAGCAAGAATCAAAGGAGATTTACTTGAAGCTTTAGGAGTTGTATCGGGTTCAGTTTTTTTAACCGACGGGTTCAATTTTTCTTCACAAGTGCTGAGCATCGTATTTAATTTTGAATAGAGATCAGATTTTTGACGAATAATTGTATATTGCTTTGATCTCTCAAAGTATGACTTTGCCTTGGTAAAATCCCCTTTATAATAATAAGCATAACCGAGATGATAATAAGGAAGGTAATCGATAAACCTTAAGCCCACAGTTCGAGCATTCATCTTAGGATCTGATTTTTCCAGAATCACCAACTCAAGGTTTTTAATTGCGCTGTCCCAGTTTCCGTTTTTAATATCATCGAGGGCATTCTCATAGTAGTTATACCATTTCTCAGCAAAAACTAGACTTGACAGGAATAAGACCGCAATTATAAAAACCAAAGTAATTTTTCGATAACTTATCATTGTTTCACTCGTTTTAATCAATTAAAGTACTTAAAAACTAATTATTGTAGATACATATATCCTTATTTCCTCAAAACTTGAGGTACTGTATGCATTATTGTTATCCAGGTAATCCCCGGATTCATAAAGTAAAGCTACATCGAATGCGACCGGCCCGGCTTTAATTCCCAGGCCACCAGTGATACCAAGAAATACTATTTTGTCGTTACTTGCATCCTTAAAGTACTGTGAATCAGTGAAAATACCAAACCTGAATGGGATAAGTATATCATTTGCCAGATATATATATTCAAAGCCAAACCGGAACTGTTCTGTATCTATTTGTTGAAGGTATTCTTCCGAGTTAACACCTTTCATCGTTGGGAAATACACATCGATCGCATATTCCTCCGTTGCTGCATTATTAAAGTTCTTCAGAATCGCATCGGACCACATAGTCCTCGTATAATCAAAAGAAAAGGTCAACTGGTCCTCTGGTTGTATAGAAAGCCCCGCACCAAAGGTCATTGGCCATTCAAGCGTTGTACTCCCGGTAAATTCCCTATCCTCTATAGTCTGTGGAGTAAATTTAGAGCCGAACACCTGACCCTTCGCCAGGTTATCATATTCCACCTCTGCATCAAAAGCGCTTTTATAAACAATACCTATTTTTACTCCGTCGAATGGCTCGATAAGTGCGCCCAGAATCATATTAACCCCGGATATATCAAAAGAATGTTCTGTAGTATACCCAATATCTATAGTAGATATCTCACCAATTCCTTCAATACCTTTGGAACCTGCTAGATGCTGATACGCAGTCCCACTATAGCCGTTCATCCAAATATTTATAGAAAAGCCAAAATTGATACCGCTCATGATTTTTGAACCGAGACAGAATGAAACAGTATCGAAACCGCCACTGAAAACATCTTCGTATTTGAATCTTCCTTTAAAATAATAGGTCAAACGGGTTGCAGCGTCGTAACTTGTATTGGAAAACAATATTGAGTTCGCTTTATTCGTTATATCAAAACTTACAGCCCTCTGGTAGCTTATCTGGGGTACTATTTTAAAATCGCCTATCCTGAATGGAAAAGTAAAAGACGCAAAATCAAATGTAAAAGATGTGCCACTGTAATCCTGTGTGCCGAGAAATTCATTTCCACCTGAACGGGCCGGGAACATGTTGCTGTAACTCTGGTTACGTAAGACAAAAGAAAATTCCGGTCGCTCCAGCTGGCCAAGCCCACCAGGATTCCACGAAGCCGCAGTAGCATCATCCGCTACAGCGATAAAAGCGCCTCCCATCCCGAGAGCTCTTGCCCCGGAACCGACAACCCCGCTGAAATTCGTACGTGAAACAGACTGAGCAAAACCCAGATGGCACAAGGATACAATCACTATAATTACCAGAAACAAGGCTGTT
The DNA here is from genome assembly GCA_016932915.1 of Acidobacteriota bacterium. Taxonomy (GTDB): domain Bacteria; phylum Acidobacteriota; class DATKUA01; order JAFGBY01; family JAFGBY01; genus JAFGBY01. The sequence continues at coordinate 38,422 of JAFGBY010000030.1, forward strand.
TTAAATTTCATTAAAAATTCCTTATTTATATACTTTAAAATGATTAATTGCATCCTCGGCAAAATTCGGACTAACATAATCATTGATAGATACAGCCTTACCTGAAACAATACGTATCTCCCGGCTCCTCCTCTGCTCATTCCATTGCGGGTGTGAGTAGGTTACCCGGTAATTGCCCGGGTTCAATGGAATCTGAGCCGGCGAAACTTTTACTGATTCATCGAGAGTAATTATTTGGCTATTGTCAGTATTGACTATCTCATCGATAACAGCATATGGTTTCACGTTAAAAATAAGATTCCCCGCGATAATTCCACCAGTAGTATCCGTTTTATTAAATACAGCAACCCATAAAATAAAAACAATTGCCAGAACGGCAAATACGCTACCGGCAAGTATGGGAAAATTTTTCTTCCCTCTCTTCGTCTCTTTCTTCTTTTCTTCTTCCTGTTTCCCGTAATCTATTTCAGTATCTACAATAATGGTTTCCATTTTGTCATCGACTATCATTGTCGGTTCCTGAACATGAAAACCCTGTGTCGTGACTTTCTGGATCAGTCTTTCGATATCATCCGCCATCGCCTTCATTGTAGGATAGCGGTTTTCAGCCTTCTTCTGTAATGCTTTTTCACAAATGGAAACCAACTCTGGGAACCTGGATGTGGAAATATCAGAAAAACTTTTAGGCTCTTCACTTAAGATTTTATAGAGAATCGTGGAAATATTATCTCCGGAAAATGGCTTTGTATAAGTAAGAATTTCATAAAGGATGACGCCTACCGCAAATTGATCCGAACGTCCGTCTACCTTTTTCCCGCTGACCATCTCAGGAGACATATAATGCGGAGTGCCCATGATTGTTCCGGTTTTGGTAAGGCCGGAGGTCTGCATGGTTGCCAGGCCAAAATCCATTATCTTTATCGTGCCGTCTGCCAATACTTTGATATTTGCCGGTTTAATATCACGGTGAAAAACATCATGCTTATGCGCATAATCAAGGCCAAGGCAGATCTGGCGAATAATATCCAGTTTCTCCTTTAGCGCCATATCAGGTTTGGAAGCAATAATCGCATCGAGGTCTTTGCCCTCGAGTAATTCCATGGCAATAAATAGCTGGCCATCCTCTTCACCAAAATCGTAGATCGTAATAATATTATTATGGCGCAGCTTACCGGCTGAACGGGCTTCACGTATAAATCTTTCCTTGAGGTCGGCATCAGATTCTGTAGATGATATCGTTTTAATTGCAACTTGCCGCTCGAGAGTGGGATCGAACGCAAGATATACAACACCCATAGCGCCTTTCCCCAGTTCTTTTTCAACCCGGTATTTTCCGAAATTAGTTTTCATGAAGAGCCCTCTTAAACTTATGATTTATTATATATTGTACAACTATTAAACTCAAGCAGCCACTTATGCAGAACGCTTTAGTGATTATTCCCGGAAAGCTCAACTTCTATATCATCAGATGCACTATGATCGAGCCTTATTTTTCTGCGCCCCACTGAAACCACCCATGTTTCCCCATCATCCACCCTGCTTTCGAGGACAATGCAATTGCCTTTTTTTAAACCCGATTTCTTTGCGCGTTCACCGATTGCTGTGACAGTTGCCTCGGAACCTGTGCGTAGCAGGCTCAACTGAAACTTTTTACCCTTCGCAACTTGTAATGGATCTGCCGGAATCGACTCCCCGTGAGGTCCCTCTTCCGGGTGACCCAGCATACCGTCGATATAACCGATTGCTTCGTTATCGTGCAGATGTTCCAGGTGATGGGCTATGCTGTGAACCTGACCTTCGGGCGCCCCAACTTTCTGTAAATAGGTCTCCCAGAGACGATGAGCTCGTAATATCCTTACTGCTTCTTTCTCCCCTGAATCGCTGAGCTTGAATCCGCCATCGGAAGAGATAAGCATTTCATCCTGGGTCAACAGGCGGAGGCCTTTCGACAGATACTTATCGTGTGAATGAATGTAACCCTTGATAACCTGTTCACTGACAGGTTTACCTCCCTCACGAAGGATAGTCACCAGGATATCCTCAGTGAGTTCCTGTGGAATCATTCGCATCCTGCGGAGCTTCTTCGCAATCATCCCGTAGCGTGGAGCAACCGCAAGGACAAACAGAAATTGGAAAGTACAGAATAGCATAATCGCCCCGCCGCCGGATGAATCGAGCCAGATGCTTATATATAGCCCCCCGATAACACTTGTCGTCCCAAAAAGCGCTGCGAGAAGCATCATCCGGTCAAGCCGGTCACTCAGCAGGTATGCCGTAGCAGCGGGCGTAATGAGCAGGCCCACAACAAGAATTACACCAACCATGCTGACAGCGCTAACGACTACCAGTGAAACCGAGGTCGTCAGCAGGTAATCGATCAGCACCACCGGAATTCCTATAGAAGCCGCCATGATGGGATCAAACGCGGTAATCTGGAAATAACGGAAGAATAATATAATCAAGGTCAGGACAATCGACGCTACGATTGCCGCCACCCAGAGGTCGCTATCCGCGATTCCAAGCACATCGCCCATTATGAAATGGACTATATCGATATGAATATATTCATGGAAAACCGAAACCAGAACGACGCCGGCAGCAAAGATGCCTGTATAAATAATTCCGATTGCGGTATCTTCCTTTATCCTTGAAATATTTGAAACAAAACCTATCAACGCCACGGTCACAACCGCAGCAATTATGGAACCGATCAGCATCGCAGGGGCGTATGCCTCCACGTCGAATATCAGCTTCATAAAGAGGTAACCGCCGCTCACTCCTGCGATCATAGCGTGCGAAAGGGCATCACCCAGGAAGGACATCTTCCTTAGAATAACAAGACATCCGATGACAGAGCAGACTACCGCGGCTATTGTCCCGCCGATCATCGATTTTACGAAAAATGCCTGGCCAAGCGGTTCGATAAAAGCGGTATGGAGCAGTTCTATCATACGGCTGCCTCCTTCGCTTTCAACTCGGTGAAAACACGGAGGTTTCCTTCATAGACTTCACTGAGGAGATCAGTATCCAATACCTTCTCAGGCGGGCCATATGCATAAAGACGTTGCTTGATCAAAATAATCCGGTCGAAGTATTCGGCTGCGGTCGCAAGGTCATGATGGACAACAATAAGAGTCTGCCCGTTTTTCTTGGCAGCTTCGAGGACATCCAGTATCGCCCGCTCCGTGGCGGCATCGACACCTGCGAACGGTTCATCAAGAAGTAACAGATCCGCTCCCTGCGTGAGAGCCCGCGCCATGAATACCCTCTGCTGTTGTCCACCGGAGAGCTGGCCTATTTGCCGTTTACGGAAGTTCTCCATCTTGACCATCTTCAGCGCTTCATCCACCAGATCTCGGTCATCCTTTCCCGGATTTTTCCACCAGGCGATTTTCCCGTATCTGCCCATCAACGCCACCTGCTCGACGGTCACTGGAAAATCCCAGTCCACAGCGCCCCGCTGGGGAACGTAAGCAACTTTGCCTTTTGATTCGGCCAGGGGATTCCCGAATACATTTACCGAGCCGAAATCAGGCTCTATAAAGCCAAGAATCGATTTAAGTAAGGTCGACTTGCCCGAGCCGTTCGGCCCGATAATGCCGACCATTATCCCGGGCGGTATATCAAATGAGATGTCCAGCAGGGCAGGTTTCGGGCCGTAGCTGACCGTCAGGTTCTTCACCTGCAATGCCGATTCCAAATTACTACTTTTTTTCCCCGCCATACCTGCTAATTATCCTTCGCCTTGTCCTCATTAAAAACAACTGTCATCACTACAGGTTCCTCCGGCTCGAACCAGAACACATCGGAGAAATATTTCACCCCATCCTTTTTTATCTCAACATTCACTGCAGCTGGGCGTGTTGCGTCTTCAGAAGATCTTGATAGCTCTATAAAAACTTCGTTCTTTCCCTCGATGATTCCCGGGAGATTATTTATCCTGAATGTGCTGTCAAACGGTGATTTCATCATCTCGCCCGTAAGCCTCATTCCATTGATACTGATCACCGCATTCTCCCCGCCTTGAGCGTTCAGGAGGAAAACCTCTTCCCAGCTGATTTTAAACGTCGTGGAGATATCCAGGGTATAAATACCTTCCGCTTTTTCGGGCTCCGCAATGTGATGAGTTTCCTCCCCTGTATCACGGATACCCATATAGAGAAACAGGCCACCGATGAGCAGCACGTTTATAAATATCGCAATTAATGGCCTCATCCGTTTTTCTACTCCAGAGCTTTCACAATTTTTAATACATTCTCGCGCATCATCCCAATGTAAGTATCTCCCGCCGTGCCGTGTTCACCCATTGAATCGGAATACAACTCACCACCTATCTTAATGCCCGTCTCCCTCGCAATCTCACGGATGAGCTTGGGATTAACGCTGGTCTCCACGAAAAAAGCCCTCACACCCATCTTTTTGGTAGATTCAATTATCTCGATCCTGCGTTTAGGCGTCATCCCCGCCCCTATCTCTGAGCCGGTCGACCAGCCGACAGGCGCTTGAGCATCGATATTATACGTCCTGCCGAAATAATTGAACGCATCATGGCTCGTAATTAGTATCCGCCTATGGGGCGGTATCCTGCTTACTTCTTTCTTGATCCAGGCATGAAGGTTCCGCAGCTGCTGCAGATAAAGCCTGGCCCTCGCTTCGTACTTTTCCTTGTTTATCGGATCGAGTTTACAAACCGCTTCCGTAATGTTGCGAACGTAGACAGCGGCGTTCCTGGGATCAAACCAGGCATGAGGATCAGGAACAGTCTGCCCGCTTTTTTCAATTATCAATGGTTCGATCCCGTCCGTGCAGGTGACGATCGGTTTACCCGCATCCTTCGCAAGTGTCGCCATCCAGTTTTTCCCTTCGAGATGAAGGCCGTTCTCGAAACAGAGGTCTACGCTTGCAGCGCGCTGGGCATCACCCGGAGTAGGCTGATAAGTATGAGGGTCAGCTCCCGGCGGAAGCACTGCGTAAACAATGCAGTCATCACCTACTACGTTTTTCACAAAGTCATTAATCTGGGTGGTCGAACAGAATAAAACCGGTTTGCCTTCTCTTTCGGCAGCTAATAGAAAAAAGGAAAAAACAACCAGGATAAAAACTATATACAAAAATGAGGTTTTAATATTTTTCATCAAATGTTTGGACCAATGGTTAATATAAAGAATCGTTTAGGAATCCATTTTACCAAATCTTTTCTGAACATCAACAAAGCACTGAAAATACTCATACAATACATAAAATGTACTTCGCGTTATAATTTCTATAAAACAAAATCAGCAATTTTGCGTTTATTATTGTGACAGACATAAAATAACCTCTCTGGAGTGGTTAGGTAAAAACGGGTCACAATGTAACGGCCCGTTTTTTTTATCATTCTAAAACATTCCCCTATCTTTCTTGACAATTTCATACACGGAATTATAGTATCAGTGAATGGATAATATCTCCCGGATATGTTCACTAATAGTCAAACAACGGTTAAGAACGCAAATTTAAGGTCTTTATATAAATAGAACTCCTGAGGCATCCGGAAAATAATATGCACTCAGAGTAGTTAATATTATTAACAATTGTATTTTGGGAAAAGGAAGGAGACCTCTTATGCCAATTAGTTATTTCCCGCTGGCTGACCCGATCCCTCTACCGGCTCCGGTGTGGTTTTTCAAATTGCTCCACACCGTCACATTGACCCTGCATTTTTTTGCAGTGCATCTGTTGATTGCCGGTCTTATCCTCGGGATTGCATGGGCGCTGAATGCAAGGTTCAGGGGCCGTAGCGTCAGTATGGAATCCGCTGGGCTTATAACAAACCGCCTCCCGATGGTGATGGCATTTGTTATAAACCTTGCGATACCGCCGCTGCTGTTCACGCAGGTGCTTTACGGCAATGCCCTGTTCAGCAGCAGTATAATGATCGGCCTGTTCTGGATATCGGTAATTTTCCTTGTAATCATCCTGTATTATTTCCTCTACATCTCACAGCAGAGGCTGAACAAGGGTAAATCATGGTGGTGGCTGAACTTGATAGCCCTGGTACTCGTTTTTAAAGTAGCGCTTATCTATGTCAACAATATGACCCTCATGCTGCGGCCTGAAGCCTGGCCGGAGATGTACAAAAACAGCCCGATTGGAGCGCAACTGGCATCCGGAGACCCGACGATAATCCCCAGGTGGCTGTTCATGATATTCGCTTCACTTGCCCTCGGCGGAACCGGTATACTCATACTTTCCATGAAAAAATCGATCACCGACGAAGTAAGGAAATACCTCAGGCTCTGGGGTTGTGCGATAACTGCTGTATTCGCTATGGCGATTATCCCACTAGGTATGTTGGTTATAAACAACCAACCAGATACCGTTCGCCAGGCGATAAAGGAAATGGATGTTTATTCGCAGTTCCTGAACATCTGGAAAGCCTCAGCGGCGTTACTGGTAATGGCAGCGATAATGACAGCAGCACAAGCTTATAACGCTCGGAAAATCTTCCCTGTATTAGCATTTGCTGCCGCATTTATAAATATCCTGAGCTGGGTGGTGGTAAGAGACGGCATCCGGGATATCACATTATACGAAAAGGGATTGGATGTATGGAACCGTACAATAGCGACAAACTGGTCTGTAGTAATTTTCTTCCTTGTGCTGTTCCTGGTTGCAATAGGAGCGCTTATCTGGATGACAAGATTAATTTTCACGATGAAAGAGAAAAAGGAGTCTTATGCCTGACAAAACAAAAAAAACAGTAAGCACTGACCCTGGTAATCGTGAAGATAAAGTTAATGTAACCCGGAGGAAATTTATAAGGGCCGGGATGGGAGCAGCAGGCGTTGCATATGCTGCCGCGCTCGGTTACCCGGTTTATAGATATCTGGCTGATCCGGCGGAGAAAGCAGCAGCGCAGGCAGCAGAGACAGAAAAAGAATTAGTCGGCGCGGATACGCTGCCGCAGGGAAGCGCAATGATTTTCCGTTTCGGCGGACAGCCTGCATTATTGATTCATCACGAAGATGGCTCGTGGGTATCGTTCAGCGCAGTATGTACTCACCTCGCCTGCACGGTTGAGTTCCAGAAAAAAGAAAAACGGATACACTGCGCGTGCCACGGCGGAACATACGATATGTACACGGGGAAGAACATAAGCGGTCCTCCCCCGAAACCGTTAACCCCTTTTAAAGTGGAGGTGTTAGATGGCAAAGTCAAAATCGCTAGGGCCTGATACTATGGGGACACGGTTTTATAAATGGCTCGATGAACGCCTGGCTCTGAGCACTATGGCGGGATTCCTTTCGAAGAAAACCGTTCCACAGCATAAGCACTCCCACTGGTATTACTGGGGTGGTATAACGCTTACGTTCCTGATCGTACAGTTCATCACCGGCATACTCCTGTTAATATACTACAAACCGGGGCCGGATGCGTTCGAATCGGTCCGATTTATAACTTATGAACTTGAATTCGGCTGGTTCATCAGGGGGCTTCATCACTGGAGTGCTAACCTGATGCTACTGGCGTTATTCATACACATGTTCTCTGTTTTCTTCATGCGGGCATACCGCAGGCCGAGGGAATTCGGCTGGTGGACAGGTGTATTACTTCTTCTCATCACATTGGGATTCGCATTCAGCGGCTACCTGCTGCCATTTGATGAATTATCCTACTTCGCCACTAAAATCGGCCTTGACGTAGCGGAATCATTACCTTTGATCGGCCCCGCTCTTGCCGCAATTGCCCGGGGAGGAACAGACGTAACTTACCTGACCATACAGCGGTTCTTCACCCTGCATATTATAGTGCTGCCGTTGATAATCCTGGGAATATTGACAATTCACCTTGTCCTCATCCTAAAGCATGGAAATGCCTCACCACCAAGCGAAGAGGCCAAACCGAAGAACAAACGGAAAGAGATAAAATTCTTCTGGGACTTCTTCGTGAAAGATATCACGATGTGGCTACTTGCTCTAAATTTCCTGATACTGGTCACAATTCTCTTCCCACCGCAGCTCGGCTCACCCGCCGATCCCCTGGCGCCCGCCCCCGAAGGTATACATCCCGAGTGGTATTTCATGAGCCAGTATCAATTCCTTAAGATATTCGGCAACATTCTACCCGGCGCCATTGGTGAGTTTATAAGTATCGGATTGATGGCATGTGCCCTGCTTTTATGGGCAATCGTTCCGTTGATTGATAATACCGGAAAGGCAGGGAAAAGAGCAAAAGCGGCAACATATATCGGCTTGTTATCAATAGTAATCCTCGTGGTGCTCACAGCGTGGGCATACCTGGCAATATAGAGGAGGTGGAAGATGAATTATCCAGTTTGGGTTGTACCGGTGATTGGAAGCGGATGGGTAATAGGGATAATCGCGATTATTCATATTTTAATATCCCATTTCGCAGTTGGAGGAGGAATCTACCTCGCTTTTGCTGAAAGAAAAGCCAGGAAAGAGAACAGGAAAGACTGGCTCGAAATTATCCAAAAACATTCAAGGTTTTTCCTGTACCTTACTATTGTAGCCGGGGCAATGACGGGAGTCGCAATCTGGTTTTCAATCGCACTCTCCAGCCCGGAGGCGACAAGCGCGCTCATTCATAACTTCGTTCTCGGCTGGGCATCGGAGTGGACTTTCTTTATAATTGAGATAACCGCGATTATAGTCTACTACTATACCTGGAACAGAGTCTCAGCGAAAAAACACGAAGCTGTAGGCTGGATATATGCAATATCCGCGTGGATGAGCCTCTTCATAATCAATGGCATCCTGACATTTATGCTCGATCCCGGGAAAGGCTGGTTATCAGTCGCGGGGACGGGCGCAGAACCATCAAAATTCTGGGAAGCTTTTTTTAATCCGACCTATTTCCCGAGCCTGTTGATGCGGACCCTTGTTTGTATTACGCTTGCAGGCCTGTTCGCGATGGTAACCGCCAGCCGTATAAATGAAGAAAAGGAGCCAAAATTAAAGGAACAAATCGTTAAATGGTCGGCAAAATGGCTGATGCCGGCGTTTGCCCTAATTCCAGTTGCAGCGCTCTGGTATTACCTGATGCTCCCACAGGCAAATAAAGACCTCTTCAAACTTGGAGTCTCCACAATCGGCCAGGGAATATTCACACAGCTAACAAGGAACGCCGTTTTCCTGATTTTCGCTTCTATTATTCTTTTCTTCATCGCTTATGTATTCCTCTGGCGTCATCCAAAATCCGTCAAACTTTCACATGCACTTTTGATAATCCTTCTCGCGTTCAGCATTATCGGTGTAACGGAACATATGCGGGAGATGATGAGAAAACCATATGTAATTGGTAACTATATGTATTCCAACGGAATCAGGAAATTTGACGCGGAAAAATTTAATTCGGAGGGATACCTGAGGAATACAATCTGGACAACAGAAGAATCAAAAACCACATGGCATATCCAAGACACAATGACGTCGGAAGAATCAGACAATTTATCATCACCCATTCAACCTGATTTGTACAGGGGCGAATTGATGTTCCGCGGGCAGTGTATCGCTTGCCATACAACGAATGGTTACCGCTCGATAAGTAAATTGCTGAAAGGTCGTGACGAGGCATCGATACGCTCTATCATTGATATGCTGCATGAATACAAAGAAGATTCGCCCTACAGAAAATTTATGCCTCCATTGGTCGGAACCAAGGGAGAAGTAGACGCATTGATCAAATACCTGGATTCACTGATTAATAAAATAGATCAATAAAAAGACGAAAATGCCGGGCCTTCAAAGCCCGGCATAATTTTGTTTGAAAAAAGATTACAGCTTGACACCAATTACAAACAGGACCTCAAGACCACCTAAATCAGACTCTTCGATGCTGAGCAGATAATATCTTGCTTCACCACCTATGAACAGCCCACCACCAAGACAGTAATTTAACCCTGCAGCAAACCAGGCACCAAGACCGCTATCATCTGTAATTCCTGACATATCATAGCTGCCGAGTAATAAACCGGCGCCTATTTTCGGATCAAGGGCATCTTTACCAAGATGGTAATAGCCACCAAACAGAATAAAAGTCTGGTCAAGATCAAACAGCTCCAAAACAGAATCCATGGTTGAGAACAACGACAAGCCTGCCGTGAGTTCGATCTCAGGTGTAATCATAAAACCGGCATTTGCGCCAAAAGCAATGTTATGATCCCAGCTGTCACTAATATCGGAATTTGTAATAATGTGATAACCGATATTTGCTGAAAGTGTGAAACCGGAACTCTTTTTTACTGGCTCTTCCTGCGCAAAAGCGGTGAAGCTAAAGAGCAGCATAAGGCCCACCAACAACGAAACATAAATATTCTTCCTCATCAAAATACCTCCACATAAGTTTGACCTTAATAAATTAACAAGTATGTACTAAATGTCAAGAAATAATTAAAAGATAACTAGACTGATTATATAGATACTAAATAAATTTAAATAATTCTATTCTGAACTATTGGAATCTGGAATAGTACTCAATAAATGTAGGATCGAATATCTTTTTACTAAAGCTGTATTCCGGGTCTAATTCTGACACTTTTTTCATATATACTTCAGCGGAGGAAAGAAGATTTGCATCCTGTTCACCGGTCAATCTATATCTCGAGAAATATACAAGCCCCAGGAAAGCATTCATACCGGCGCTGTCTTCGTATGCCGGCAATGCTTCAAGGAAAGTATCCGTAGCTTTTTCCAGGTCTCCAGCTAAATAGTACTTCAAACCGATATTAATCTTATCCCGCCCAACGACTTTAAAATCTTTATAGAATCCCCGGACCTGTTCATTTGTGCTGTCCAGTGCGTTGGCTTTATTGTAATAAGTCCTGGCGGACGAATAGTCTTTTTGATCAAGCGCCTGTTTCGCGCCATCAATATATTCCCTGATTTCATCTTTCATCTTATCCGAACCGGAAGCAGCCTGGAGTTTTTTATTTATCTCCCCCAGCTGGTACTTCGCCCTGCTGTTTTCTGGATCAATTCTGAGGGCCCTTTCGAATTTCAATTTAGAATTCACCAGGTCGCCCGCTTTATAATCTTCTATTGCGTTATCAACCAGCGCTTCCGCTTCCTTCTGTTTTTGCTGTGAGGCTGCTCTCTCAGAATTACTCCTCGCATCCCTGATAAGTTTATCCAATGTTTTATTTTCCGGTTGGAGGTTTTGCGCCTGTTTGTACATCTTTATCGCAGATGAATAATCGCCTGATTTTTCATAATCCTTACCGCTGTTTACATAGCGCTCCGCCTTTTCAGCATTATCAATTTTTGTAATCCATTGGCGCGCTTCTTTATTAGCTGAATCTTCTTTCAGTGCTTTATTGAAAGCGGTCTTTGCAGCTGAATAGTTCCCACGGTCGTACTCGCGTCTACCATCTCGAATCGCATTATTGATTCGGCTTTGACGTTGTGCGTTTTGTAATTCTGTAGATGTCAAAACAGTCGTTGAAGTTTTAACCGTGGCGGTTGGCTGTACTGTAGTAGTGGCAGTGGGTGTAATCGATGTCGGAGTCACAACCGGTGTTGTTGTCGTAGTCGAAGTATTCTGGTTAGAAGCGCTCACACGCTGTTTTCCATCGCTCAACATACTGTTCAACCTTGAATACAAATCCTTACTTTCACGGATTTCGCCTTCCTGGTTAGAACGCTCAAGCCATGAAATCGCCTGTGAATAATTTTTTAGTTCATAATGGCAGAGGCCAAGATAATAATAAGGGAAATAATCGATATATTTAGTACCGTAAGCCCTTCTTCCGGCTTTCGGTGATGGTTCCTGAGCAATCAATCGGTTAAGGATGCTTACCGCCGCGCCGAAATTACCATCATCGATTAATTCTATTGCCCTCTCATATGTCTCGTACCATCTCTCAGCAAAAACTAATGATGAGAAAAGACAAATAACAACAAGCAGAACAACTGGGCTTTTAATTATATTTCTCATCATTCAATCCCCAGTTCTTTAAGGAATGTCTCAGAATTCATATTCGAGATATTATAATTCAGGTTGTTGACCTGCCCCTCGACCACCGAAACATCGAAGGTCTTTCGGACATTCAGACTGTCATTAAACACAGTGATCGTATACTGCCCTACTGGAAGTTTCAGCTCACATGGAGAGACCTTCCCGGCTACCTCTATTTCTTTATTTGAACTATCCACAACTGACTCAATGGTTCCCCAGGGCACAACGTTTATTCTTACAAGCCCTTCTCCGGCTACAAGAGGACGGCCAATCGGCTCAGTTTCTTTACCCTTACCGGTAAATAGGATAACCGCCACGATGGCAATTGCGATAACTGCGACAACTCCTAATATTATTGGAAGTGGAGATTTTCCGGGTTTTTTTGCCTTGATTGTAGCGGAAGGCTCCGGTTTGTATTCCTTTGCTGCTCCAGTATAAACAGTTGGGGCATCAGGTGCAATTTCCTGCTTTCGTATACCTGTAGTCGGCGTCGCGACAACAGTAGGAACAGAAGTACTTTCCATTCCTCCTGAATAAACAGTTTCCTGTTCTGCCGTTTTTGAACTTTTATCCATTAATGTGGCGACTTCAGAAGTTGTTTTCACACCTGCAGCGACAAATGTTTCGCTATCAGGAGGAACTGCAGCCCCCCCGGTAAGTTTATCCAATTCCGATTTTACTTTAAGGACATCTGGATCGTTGGAATCAAGAGAAAGTGCAGCAGACAGGGATTTCTGCGCTTCATAATAATTCTTTACCCTTATGTTCTCCTTGATATGATTTAGAATCATATCAATTTGCTTCTTATCATCAGCCCGATCACGCTTGTTATTGATCGCCTCTCTTAATTCAGTGGAATATTTATTCTTTGGATCGATATCATCAAGAAGTTTAACTTCTTTTAACGCATCGATATATTGACCTTTGTTTATCAGTGTATTGATCTTCTTGACTTGATCATTAAGCAGCTGTTCTTTTTCCTTATCAGCAATCGTAGTCTGGATACGGGAAATCATTATTTTAGCGGAAGTATCATCAGGAAGAATATCGAAAGCGCTTTCAGCCATTTTATAAGCTTCTTTAAATTTCTCTTCCTTGTAGAGTTTGTCGGCCTGTTTTAATATTCCCTCAACATCGCCTTTTTTAGTTTTGATAAGTTCCGATTCGACCTTTTCAATTAACCTCTTTAAAACTGAATTATCAGGATCGAGAGATAGAGCTTTATTATATATCTCCGCTGCATTCTGGAATTTCTTCGCCTTCATCAGGTTTTTACCCTGTTCGATGAGCTTAACAATCTCTCCCTGAAGCGCTGGCTGAGTAGCCATTTTCTTTTCGCCGTAAAGATCAATGACGGCTTCGAGATCTTTGATCATCTCACTCATTGATTGATATCTCTTCTCCTGTTCCTTCTCAACCGCTTTCATAATTACAGTTTCAATTTCGATAGGAACATCGAGATTCAACTCCTCAAAACTTGGCAGTGGTTCGTGGGCAATTTTATATAAAATAGTTGTGATCGATTCTGATGTAAAAGGTTTCTTGTGAGTCATCATCTCCCACAGGATTATACCTACAGAGAAAATATCTGAACGGTTATCGATCTTTTTACCCATAACCTGTTCGGGAGACATATAATCAGGGGTACCGATGATCATGCCGGTCTTGGTCATATCGGATGAAGCCATATGAGCAATACCAAAATCCATTAATTTAGCTTTACCGGTTTTAAGCAGCATTACATTAGCCGGTTTGATATCCCTATGAACAACTCCCTTGTTATGCGCGTATTCGCATCCCTTACAAATCTGGAGAATGATATTTAGCTTCTCAGGAAGAGACAGTTCCTGCGTGAGCATTATATGCTTTAAATCATCGCCATCGAGAAATTCCATAGCGATATAATAGGTCTGGTCATCATGGCCTAAGTCATATATGGTGATTATATTCTCGTGGTTCAGCTGCGCTGCCGCCTGGGCTTCGATCAGGAAACGTTTTAACATCTCCTCATCTTTATCAACGCCTTCTAACATAGTTTTCAGCGCAACAAGCCTGCCCAGAACGGAATCCCTGGCACGGTATACCATTCCCATGGCGCCCTTGCCTAGTTCACCGATGATTTCATATTTTCCTATCTTCTTCATATCGGAATCTATCTCTCGTTCAATTAACTGAAAAATTATCTAAAAGTATTACTAAGTAATCCCCTCAGAATGCTAATTTAAATTTTACTTTTAATCCCTGATGTTTGCTTAATTCAAGGAGGTCGTTATCCTTCAATACCTGAGCCATTACCTTACGGCCATTTACATATGTGCCATTGAGGCTGCCCTTATCGACGATTACATATTCATTATCCTGGTAATGGATCTCCGCATGCAGTTTGCTTACTCTGGGCTGCGGAATAACAATATCGTTCGATGAATGCCTGCCGATTTTGATCGGATGCTCCTTGTAAACCGGAGTTTCTTCCGCCCCCAACCCACTGATATTTATCAGCTTGAAACCGATGGCCTGTGAAGGTTTATCCTGCGCGGCCGCATCCTCCAGGCTTGTGTTGTAATCAATCGAGGACGGCAGGGAATGCAGGGAAAAATCGACACTATCTACTGCAATCGAAGCCAAAGCGTCATAAAGTTCTCTTGCAGTGCTGAACCTGCTTGCAGGTTTTTTCTCAAGACACTTCATGATTATCTTATCAAGGGTTGAAGAGATATTAACATCTTTAAGCTTCCCAACCTGCTTTGGCTTATCTTTTACCTGTTTGACCATAACGTCGACCGGATTCAGTGCATTAAATGGTACATCACCCGAAACGACCTCATACATGATTACTCCAAGCGAATAAAGATCAGCACGTTGATCCAGGGTTTCGCCCTGCACCTGCTCCGGTGACATGTACTGCGGGGTACCAAATACAACTCCTTTTTGAGTGAGTGTACCACCGGTTGTTCTGCCTCCGACATCCATCAGCTTAGCGATACCAAAATCGAGAACCTTCACAAAATCCTGCCGGTTATTCTTATTGCAGATCATGATGTTCTCGCTTTTTAAATCCCTGTGGATAATACCCTGGCCATGGGCTTCCTCCAGAACTTCACATATCTGGAGGAAAATCGGTATTGCCCTCTCTTCAGGGAAAGCGCCGTCACGAGTAATCAATACCTTCAAATCAAGGCCATTTATATATTCCAGGATAATATAAACGAGACCATCCTCGGTTTGCCCAAAATCATACATAGAAACCGCATTAGGATGAGAAAGTTTGGATGTGTTTTTTGCCTCCCGCCTGAATCTTTCGAACGATTCCGTATTCTCAGCAAAATCCTCCCTCAAGACTTTAATAGCGACATCCTTATCGAGCATAAGGTGTTTTGCCCTGAAAACATACCCCATGCCTCCTTCACCCAGTTTCTCTGAGATTACATAATGGCCACCGATCTTTTTACCGATAAATGTAATTTCGGTCGCAGGTGTGGCAGGAAGCCTATTGCCACAAAACGGACAGAACTTCCCTTCACTAAAAAAATCGGCAGTTATATCTTTAGTGCAATATGGACAAGCCGGCATCTCGTTATTATCTTAATTTATTTTCCAGTTAATATGTTACAGACCCGGTACCAGACGAGCAGCATGTTCGATCATTATGCCTTCGTTAAGTGTTTCGGCAAACCGCCGGGTCATTACTCCAATAACATACCCGTCTTCAGTAAAGATGGGGCCACCACTGTTCCCCGGTAAAACGGATACATCCAACTGTATGGTATTTTCAATCTTACGTATTCTCCCGAAAGAAGGAGAAGCGTTTGTATTCGCGAGCTCCTGCGGAGAAATACCAAGAGGGAAACCATATACCATAACCGTATCAGCGACTTTATAAGGATCGCGCCCACGGTAAATTTTTACGCTTTTAAAAGTCCCGCCAATGGCTTTGAGAATTGCTATATCATTATTATCGCGTTCATGTACTTCAACGTTTATCCCGGCAACCCAATCCGGATTACGTTTCGGCCTGTACATCCTGTCCTCGGCTGTCGTAAATATCTCAAGGTTGCCATCACGGGTGTTATAAGAATTTTCAAAAGTATATTTTCCGCCCGCTCTGAACCTCACGCCATTCACCCAAACACTGAGGAAATGATCAACGCGTAAATCCAATGATTTGCTCAGTTCCATCTCATATGCCCACTCTGGTTGGAATTTCCACGGGTACACGATATGTTTACATGTTACAAGGTATCCATCATCACGAACGAAGAAACCTGTACCATAACTTTCAAGGCTCTTTTTGAATTTTCCGTTATCATCATAGAAATCAAACCTCGAATAAACGAAGGCAACACTTTGCTTGTGTGTTTCGATCAGGTTGTAGAGTTTATCTTTAGCGCTTGCCATTTCGGAAGTTATCCGATCAGTCTCAGCCCGCGCTTCTGCAGTTTCCTGCTGAGCTTGCTGTAAATCGTCTTTTACTTCTTTTCCCTGCATCACCAGGAATACAATAGCACCAATAAGCGCCAGAATAAAAAATGAAGTGACAACTTTAAAAGTACGAGAAGATTTTTTAAGCGCGTTATTAACAGCTTCTTTAATAAATACAGCGGTACCACCGATTGCGCCACGGTCGGAGGATTTCGCTTTTTGTAGAGCATCATCTATCATCATCGCAACAGTCTGGCTTCCCACTCCTCTTCCCTGATCGACAGCCTGTGAAACACGCGTTTTAGGAGATGTATCTGACATCCCCGGCAGGGCAATCTGAACTGATGAGCGAGGCCCACCTTTTCCGAATTCAATATCATCCCCGTTATTGAGTTTTACCCGGGTTATTTTTTTACCGTTAACATACGTGCCGTTTGTACTGCCAAGATCTTCAAGCCAGTACGCTCCATCTTCCAATGTGATAACAGCATGATTCTTGGAAGCATCAAGATCAGTTTTCGGATCAAACCTCAGGTTATTATCCGATCCCCGTCCGATTGTTATCTTACCCTGCGAAAATTCCTCTAATTTCCCTTTTAAGGAACCCGCATTGAATGATAATTTTATGCTCATCGCATCCTCCTTGGATTATTATTGAATTTCAGAATCAGCAGGGGGAACAATGTAACGTGATGTTTTTTCCAAAACATCATCTTCAGGGCTTGTGAAGTCTACGGTATCCGGTCCATCCGTCTTCTCTGTATCGGATGCCCTGTTATATGATGCCAGGATAATAGTTATATTATCTTTGCCCCCGGAATTATTCGCTTCCTGTACTAACCTCTTAACCGCTGTTGTTGTATTTGCGGAAGTCTGAATAATTTCGAAAATCTTCTCATCCAATACCATGTCAGTTAGTCCATCACTACATAACAATATTTTATCATTGGACTGAAGACTAAGTGTATAAAAGCCAACTTCAACACGTTCGGAAACACCAACAGCCTGCAAAATAACATTTTTAGCAAGATGATGCCGTGCTTCTTCTTTAGTAATGTTTCCCGCTTCGACAAGTTTACTGACAAGCGACTGGTCTTTTGTAACCTGTATAAAATCATTATCACGAACAAGGTAAAGCCTGCTATCCCCAACCTGTGCGATAAAAAGTTCGTTCTCAATAATTACAGAGGCGGTAATAGTCGCCCCCATCCCATTATATTTTGAGTTTTTCATCGCTGCTCTGAAAACATCTCTGTTCGCTGTTTTTATTCCGCCCTGGAGAACAGTGGGAAATTCGTCATTGTCCGGAATCTTTTCGCACCAATTTTTCCTGAACCAGGATTCCATTGAATCTCTTACCATCTGACTGGCAACATCACCTGCTGCCGCGCCACCCATACCATCTGTTACCATCAACAGTATGCCTTTGTCTAATGTCGATGCTATCATTTCCTCATCAGACTCAAGCGTCAAACTTGAGTTGAGATTCATTAGAAGATAGTTATCTTCATTATGTTTTCGCTGACGTCCCACATCGGTATCGTAGGCAAAAACCAGGTAATCGCCCTGCATAACTTTCTGGATTTCCTCGGGCGAAAGTTTAATTGTCCTTCTTGATTCGGTGAAATCCTCTTTTTTCTTTCCAAATATAGACATCCAATTGAGTCCTATAAAATCGGAGCACGATATTTAAAGAGTTGTTTTCCAATTAATAAATGGTCATTGTCTTCCAGCTCAAGTTTCTTTTTAATCTGGATAAATACACCATTACTACTACTATTATCTTCGATATAAAATTTCCCTCGTTCATGAGAAAGTATTGCATGACGGTTTGACATAAATTTGTCGTCGGGGAATGAAATATCTCCGCTCTGGCGCCCGATGAATACGGTATCGTGCGTAATATAATACCTGTTTCCTTCAGCCCTGTTAGAATAGATTTGAATAAGTATAGCGACTATTTTTTTACTTGAAGCGCCATAATAATTAAATATTTCCTCAGTTTCGTCCTGCAGTGGGATATCCAGGTCTTCAGATGAATATGTCTTGAATTTCAGTAATTGCTGCCCCATCAGGATATAAGCATCATTGTATAATTCCGTTCTTTCACTTATTTTATAAAAAATCCCATTAAATGTATCTATGTCTTCCACAATCATTTTATCATCAACAAATTGAAATGCAGCATGTTCGGGGGATAGGTATGTATCCGCAGGAAAAGTGATGTCTCCCGAAGATCTTCCCAATACCGTTCTTTTCTTCGTTATCTCATAGGATTTACCTTCAGAGGAGTCATCATTGATCTGGATAAGTTTTGGATTTATCCTGGCATCAGCAGCTGATTGATAAATTCTGGTTTTTGCAGGGTCTTCGCCTTCGCTTAGTTCCAGAAATTCATCCAGGTTTTTTGCTATCCTTGTTTTTGGTACGTTATCATTCTCTTGATTCATAGGATTCGCAACAGCATCACCTGCTATTTCTGTAGCATCATCATCCAGTTTTGCGCCGCACTGCATACAAAAAACATAATTATCATCATTTTGATTACCGCAGTTTGGACATAGTTTCATAAAAATACTCCTTAAAAGTCTAAAAATAAAACTGAGTTTTATCTATTATAAACTATCAACTGTCCTTTTTATTAGTCCGTGAAGCAATAAATCCAATACATACTGCGATTCCCGCTCCTATCAGCCCACCTACCAGGGGGCCCGGGCCTACAACAGCCCTGGCACCTCAGGTATTACCTGTACTGCCACCACCGAGTGAAAGCAGGAGGCCAATTCCCGCACCCATCATTATCAGTCCGTTATAGCGCCTGAAAAATTCTCTAAGCTTTTCTTCCATCAGAAATTCCTTTGACACAGTTGAATTTAAAGAATAAACAGCCCATAAGCTTTCTCTTCAGTATTTTACCCAAAAAATTCATATATTCAACTGTCAATATCCAAAAGCCTTACCATCAAGTCTCGGATCTGAAGCGCCTCTGAATAACTTTTCTTCATATAAATAATCAGCAATATTTACACAGCCGAAGTATCCCTTCAGCTCGATATTATGACCAATTGCAGTAAGAGAATCGACAGTCTCAGGACTGAAACCAAAATCCTCCATATATAACTTGTCCGGAAACCATTGATGATGAATCCTTGGGGCTATTATAGCTTCACGGATATTCATATCATTTCTCGTGACATTAATCAGAGCCTGAAGTACGGAAGATATGATCTTTGGGCCCCCAGGTGAACCAAGCCCAATCAACCTCTCACCATCTTTAACGCAGATTGTTGGTGACATTGAACTAAGCATTCTTTTACCAGGCTCTATCGAGTTCTTTTTCGAGCCGACAAGGTTATACATATTAGGGGCATCATATCCCACACTGAAATCATCCATCTGATTATTCAGGAGAATTCCAGTCCCCTTTACGACGGCCTTTGATCCATATCCACCGTTAAGAGTATATGTATTACTTACGCAATTTCCCCATTGATCAATAATAGTAAAATGCGTCGTCTCATCCGGTTCAGATACATTGTAAAGATGTTTCTCGTCAGCTTCCAGACTGAGTAATTTATCAGGTTTGATGTTACGAGCGATTCCTTTCAGGTAATTCTCATCAAGCAGTTTGGATATTGGTACATCCACAAAATCCGGATCACCCATAAAAACCGCCCGGTCACGGAAGCTCACTTTCATAGCCTCGGCTAACAGATGGTAATAGGCGCTGGTATCATACTTGATATCTTCTGATTCTGAATTTTCAAGAATTCTCAGAACCTGGGCAATTACAATTCCACCGGAACTCGGAGGAGGCATAGTATATATATCATAACCTCTATATTTAAAATGGAGTGGTTCTCTCCATTTAATCTTATAACCAGCAAGGTCTTCCATTGTTATCAAACCACCACAAGCCTTCATTTCTTCAGTTAAAATCTTCGCAGTTTGCCCCTGATAAAAATCTCTTTCACCCTGCTCCTGTATTCTTTTTAATGTTTCAGCTAGTTCAGGTTGCCTGATAATATCACCGATAATCCACCCTGATTCTCGTTTACTCACAAAAATACTGCTGGCAGGGAACCGTTCGAATAATGGTCTTTTCTGGTTCAGCGATTCCGCTGTACGCTGGTTTATTGAAAATCCATCGTTTGCTGCAGTTATCGCAGGTTGCAGTAAATCTGCCCATTTCAGCTTCCCAAACTTCTGATGAGCCACCCACATGCCTTTTACTGTCCCGGGCACTCCGGCGGCCAGGTAGCCGACCTGGAGTTTATCAAAATTAACTTTCCCGTCTTCATTTCTATAAATCGATTCAGAAACCTGTTGTGGCGCCATTTCCCGGTAATCGAGTGCATATACTCCCCCATCCCCTGTTCTAATAAGCATAAATCCACCACCTCCAATATTTCCGGCAGTGGGATAAACAACCGCAAGTGAAAACGCAACGGCAACCGCGGCATCAACAGCATTACCACCTTTTTTTAAAACCTCGACTCCCACTCTGCTTGCGTACTCGCTAGCGGAAACGACCATACCGTTTCTAGCGGTTTCCGGTTCGATGCTATAGGTGTATATTTTATTAACAGGAATTAATGATATTATTATCAGTGATATCATAAGCAGAAATAAGATTAATCTGCTTTTACTCATTATTTCTCCTTTAAATCGAGTTTCAAACGTTCCCGCATTTCCAGGAAAAAATCGAGATACGCTTTTGTCTTATAATCAGGATAAGTCCAGGGCATAAACTCAACACCTGATTTGGAATGGAAAATGTAATCAACCTGGGCGTAAATTCCTCCGGCAAGATAAATCCTGTGAGCAAATGGTTTTGCTGAAGCAAGCACCATACTCGATAATGTAATATAACCGGGGTCAAGATTTACCGGCCTATCCACTCCTGGCAAATTGGAGCTATATTTGTTCTCTATTTCATTTGTTTTAATTTTAACATTACTGAGCTTATCCGGAGTTATCAAATCAGAGAAAGAGAACAGGAATTTCTTGAGATCAGATCCCATCTGTGATTTGTAATAATCGGTAAAATCCCAGTTAACAGGACCGGTTTTGATATCGATTTGAGAAAACTCCTTTTCAAGGTCGGAGCATAAATCTTCAATAAAATCCAAGGATGCTGTGAGCACTCCGCAGAATAGCTTTACTTTTTCTACATCTTTTATCCGTGCCATTTGTTTCCGCCGGATAATATTATAATCTGAAGGTATTAAAAGTTAATAGAAACTTGATAGAAAGTGTCCCAATAAAAATAAATTACCGATTATTCAAACCATTTAGAAAAATCGTCCGGTAAATCTCCACGCTTTTTATACCGCAGAAGAGCATTCTTGCATTCACAATCACGAACGAGCACCTCAAGTTTGGGAATCATATTCAGAACGAGTTGTGGTATCGCTTCCTCGATTTTCTTCACTATCTTCAATTCTTCTTCAGTAGCAAGCCCCTCGAACAATACTCCCCGTTTATAAGGTCTTTCGGCAATCCCTTCAGCATAATTTACAGGGTAACAAAGCGCTGCATAGCAGAGTTCCATCTCACGGGCGAGAAAAACCTCCGGAGCAAGGGTCATCCCGACAGCACTGCCTCCAAGAAGTGTGTAATCCCGGATTTCAGCTGCTGTTTCCAGCCGCGGTCCGGCGGTATTTATATATGTCCCCTTATCAAAAACCTTCCCTTTAAAATTTGTCTGAAGATCCGTGACCATAAGAGCTCTGATAGATGGACAGAATGGTTCATCCATCCTGATAACACCTATTCCACGGTTCTCGAAAAATGTCCTCTTAGAGGAGTATGAACGATCTATAATATCATCAGGGACGAATAAAGTTCCCGGGCCCATTTCTTCCATCAATGATCCAGGGGCGGAAATGGAAATCACTTTTTCCACTCCTTTCTGTCTCAGCGCGTACAAACTCGCTCTCATATCGACAAAAGGAGCCGATATTTCATATAAATCTTCTTCCCCGTGGCGGGAGATACAGTAAAAAGGAATTTTCTGGTATATCATAGAGTGCAGAAGATGGCTGCTACCAAAAGGTGTTTTTATCTTCTGCTGGCTTATTCGGCTTGCCCCATATTTTTCAAGTATCTTATGTAATCCGGTTCTTCCAATAATAGCTAATTTTGTCGCCATAAGGGTTCTCCTAGAATATTATATAACATATCGCGCCTCTCGGCTTTTAAACCATAATCTTCTATAAGCCTGACAATATCTTTTTCCTGCATCCTGAAAGTAACTCCCGCAGCTTTTACAACATTTTCTTCAATCATCAAACTTCCAAAATCATCCGCTCCATATCCCAGAGCCACCTGGGCTATCTTCGGTCCCTGTGTAACCCAGGATACCTGGAGATGTTTAATATTATCAAGATAAAGGCGCGCAAGCGCAAGCGTCCTGAGATACTCAAGAGCAGAAACTTTTTTTATATCCAGCTTTGTATTTGCTGGTTGAAAGGTCCAGGGGATAAACGCGGTAAAACCACCGGTTTCATCCTGGAGTGATCGAATCCTGTCCATATGCTCAATCCGCTCCTCAATAGTCTCGATATGCCCGAACATCATCGTTGCAGTTGTTTTTAAGCCTTTCTTGTGAGCTTTGCGCATTACATCCAACCATTCATCAACCGTATATTTATTCGGAGAAACCTCTTTCCGAACCCTGTCGACTAGTATCTCAGCGCCGCCTCCAGGGATAGAATCCAGTCCACTTTTAATCAGTCTTTCAAGGGTTTCATCGATCGTTATACCTGAAGTCTCTGAGATATGAATCACCTCCGGTGGGCTGAGAGCATGAAGATGGATATCAAAATCACTCTTTATCTTCTTGAACAAGGTTTCATAATAATTTATATCAAGATCCGGATGCAGGCCTCCCTGTAGAAGAACCTGTGTACCACCCAGTTCCAATGTTTCTCTGATTTTTTCCGCAAGTACGTCGTAATCCAAGAGATAACCACCAGAATGATGATTCTCCCTGTAATAAGCGCAGAACTTACACCCCGACTTGCATATATTGGTGTAATTGATATTCCTGTCGAGGATATAAGTTACTCTACGTTCTGGGACAAGATCAAACCTTCTGCGATCAGCAAGAGTAGCCAGATCTGTAAGATCCCATTTATTGTAAAGCTCAACTGTGGTTTGTTTATCCAGGCGATTCCAGGAATTTGTGTTCTTATTTTTCAGGGACGACATCAAGCTAACCAAAAAATCTTAACTCGGGTAATTCCTCGATCAGCTTGTAGTACTCAGCATAACGATAGAACTCTATCAATCCCTGCTGGGCACGAAGGCCGAAGTTAAACTTGATGTTTTCCTTAAGATATGACAGATTTTTCTTGTAGGTGCCTTTATTGCTCTCAGCGTAATCCCTTGCAATTTTCGAGAGATTAAGAACACCGGTTTTCATGCTTTTATTAAAAGAGTCAAGATAATCGCTTTTAATTTTCCCAAGCGGACCGGACCAGATAGCATACACAAAGGGATAACCTGTCATTTTTGTCCAGTCGGAACCGAGATCCCTTACCACAAATCCATTTATATCGCTATATAAGGCATTATCACCGATCAGAAGAGCCGCATCTGCTTTCTTCAGCATTTTAGGAAGAGACGGTTCCATTTCGATAAAATCCGGTGATATATTGTAGAGTTCCCGGCATAAAATTTTAAGGAGAGCTATACTTGTAAGGCTGTTTTTATCTACAGCCACAGTTGTTACATCTTCAATATTTTTCTTCAATATAAGCAGCACCGAACCAACCGGGCCACGCGATGTGATGGCAACTTTATCTATTATCCTATATCTTGAATTCTTTGGGTATTCGATACTGGGCAACAGCGCCAGGTCAACCTTGTTTGTTCGCAGCAGTTCAGAGCACTCCGCAGGAGTGCCATAAATAATCTCATATTCACCTTTGACCGCTCCATTTTCGAAACCATATACCAGCGGCCTACTATTCAAAAAATTGGTCACAGCCAATTTAATTTTCGGTTCTTTCTTCTCCATCGTTGCATTATACCTCAACATGTGATTTTTGACAACGCAGTATTTTTATATAAATACCCGCATTTTTAATACGAAATATATACAATTCATCTTCCCGCCCCCGGTAAATCCCCATTTTTACCGGTCTTTCAGGTTTTCCTTGAAGTAGCTGACAAGTCCTGATATTGAAATCTCATCCTGGTCACCTTCAGGGAACTTCTTTATCTTTACCTTCCCCTCACTAATTTCCTCTTCGCCTAATATTACAACGAAAGGTATACCGACCTTATCTGCATATTTAAGCTGTTTCCCCATCTTAACATTATCCGGATAAAGCTCGGCATTTATACCACCATTACGCAGTCGGGCAAGTAATTTGAAAGCTTCAAGATTCTCGTTGTTACCAAAGTTAGTTATCATAACACTCGTAGAATTCGGAGGAACTTGCACAAGATTAAATTCTTTAACCGCTTCTATGATTCTCTCCAACCCAAGTGAGGTTCCAACTGCCGCAATATCATCCTTTAAGAACATTCCAACCAGCTTATCATATCTTCCTCCGCCTGTGATTGATCCAACCTTTGGCCTTGAAATTTCTGTTTCGAAAACCATTCCGGTGTAATAATCCAACCCACGGGCAAGAGATATATCAAACTGGTAGCGTTTCTCATAAATTCCTATTGCTTGCATGTAAGAATCGAGTGTGGACATTTCTTCAAGCGCTAAGACCGCTTCCTGGATACCGCCCAAGTCCTTTTTAAGAGAATCGAGATAATCCCGATTCGAAGAAAACTTTCTCTCAATTAATTTGAAGATACTCTCAATATGTTCATTTGAGAAACCTGATTTCTTTAATTCTTCCTTAACACCATTGGGACCTATTTTATCGAGTTTATCAATTGACCTGCAGACCGGAATAAGCGCATCCTCTCCCAGTCCTGAAAAAATCAATATCGAGTTCAACAGGTTTCGATGATTAATCCTTATAACAAACTCGTCAAATCCCAGGTTAAGAAGAGAAGAATTAACTACAGACAGAATTTCAGCTTCCGCGGTAATTGATTGAGAACCAAGAATATCAACATCGCACTGATAAAACTCACGGAACCTCCCCTTCTGTGGTTTATCTGCGCGCCAAACCGGTTGAATTTGATATCTTTTAAATGGCTTTGGTAATTCCTGGTATTGCGCTACCACCCTTGCCAGAGGCACTGTAAGGTCATAACGGAGGGCAACATCACGCTCACCCTGATCCTTGAATTTGTATATCAACCTGTCGCCTTCTTCACCATATTTTCCGGCAAGAATATCAAGGTGCTCTAAAGCTGGAGTTTCCAGAGGGAGAAAACCATGAGCTTCAAAGACGGTTCTTATTCTCTTTATAACTTCATTTCTCAGAAGCATATCTTCAGGTAATATATCCCTGAAACCCTTAAGTAATCTAGGCTCAATTTTATTATTCGTCATTTTCTCCAACTTCTCTCTTTTAGAGTTTCAACTCCGAGCATCTCAAACCAACCTGAAGGTATTTAACCGAAAAATCAGCTGATATCCTGATTAATCATCCTCCAGCATTTATATTCATTATCAAAGGTGAAAATATATCATATCCAGGGCATTTTGGGAATCATGCATTTTTGGAAAAAAGATTTTAATTTTCTACATTTGAAGATATTTAATCAAAAGTAATATAAAAAAAACGCCCTTTTGCAAGGGCGTTAAATATATTCAAGGAAGGGTACGCTATTTACCCTCAGCCTCTGCTAGTTTCTTACATTCAGGATGATTGGGCTGTTTATCGCAGTCAATTTCAATATCACCACGATCACGGTCCTTGATTCTCTCTATAATTCTGGCTTTTACAGCCAGCATCTTGGAATTTGAAGGACAACGTTTTTCAGCTCCAGTAATAGCTGTGAGTGCATTATCGAGATCAACACTCTTTTTTCCGCCGTGTACATACTTGTTTTCCCACGCTTCAGCATAATGAACAAGCGGCATACACTCTTTTAAAGGTGTATTCTCGACAGCGACTTTAAGATAACTTAAGGCATTCATGTACTTTTTATCGTAGAGATATACTTCACCGAGTTTATCGTTACCACGCCAATCGCCTGGAAACATAACTGTATATCTCTGGAGTATCTTTATCGCATCATCCCAATTCTTCAGACCGATATTGGCATCAGCATCGAGTATCATACATTTCTTGTTTCTGAGGTCCAATTTAAGACATGCATCTGTATTCTTTGCGGCTTCTTTAAAGTCGCCGTCTTTAATCAGAACTTCAGCAAACATTGCATAAGTATTTGCATTCTTTGGAGCTTTCTTTAAAAGATCAATAGCATCTTTGTTTTTATTTCTTTTCATCAATGTTTTGATCAAAAGCTCAGCAATACCTGCATTGTTTTTATCTGTGTTGTATGCTCTTCTGAGATCTCTCTCTGCGGCACTCCAATCTTCAGTTTTGAAATATATCTTACCGCAAATACTGAATATTTTTGCCTGAAATTCAGGTTTCGAAGCTACACCTTTTGCCTGAACACAATATTTCTCGGCTTCTTTCCTGTCCGATTTATTTGCCCAGCTTGAATAATAAAGATGGGTAAACTCATATAAAACCGAAAAAGTTTCATCTTCACCGCTTGCCAGTTCAGCAGCTTCTTTTAAGCTGGAAACAGCATCGTCTTTTTGGTTCAGACCGCGATATGCTTTAGCTTCCAGATAAACAGGATAATACCATCCTGATTCCTTAGCCTGCAAATCTTGCGAACATTTAAGAGCTTCGTTATATTTCTGGTAATTCAGGAGTTTGACGCATTCTTTATAATCCTGCGCTAACAGATCTCCATTCGTAAACATAAATAGTACAAATGTCAGAACAAGCGCCATCGCTACTTTATTTCTCATTCTTTGCATCCCTGCACCTCTCTGTCGTTCTTATTCTAGTTTAATATGAAGTTTACTGTTACCGTACCATATATTTCGACTTTTCTACCGCCGACTGTGGCAGGATAGCATTTCCAGTTTTTAACTGCTTCAATCGCGGCATCATCAAATCCAAATTGTTTACCAGGAGATGAAAGAACTTTTGCATCTCTGATTCTACCGTTTGTATCCCATACAACTTGCAGGATAACGACGCCTTTAATTCTGGCTTTTCTAGCAAGGTCAGGATAGTAAGGCAGTGGTTTTTCATAACATTCTGGTTTTTTGACATTTATACCATCAGCAAAGATGGGTCCGCGTCCATCGGGCTCAAAAATCCAACCTTGTTCATCAGTGGCGTCTTCTTCCGTATCTTCCCAGGCATATTCCTGAGTTACTTCGGGCACATCCGGATCAGGGTCAGGAATTACAGCAGAGGTCATTTTAACTTTAACTACACGTTTTTTCGGTTGCTGCTTTGGTGGTTTCGGAGGGGTAATCTCTTTGAAGACCAAGTCTTCAACATTCCCCTGTGAACCAATTACGTCCTTACCTGATGGGAAAACTACCCAGAGCATAATAAGAAAGAAGAGCATTGAGCCGAGCAATGATTTTTTCAGCAGTGTATTATCGTAATGAATACCAGTCATATACTTTAAACTGCTATGATCATCATGCATCATGTTGTCTTGATCGCTCATTTAATTCCTCCTCGTTCCCTCTCTATATCTTTTAGACAACTAATTTCAAATTCAGTTTCATTCCGGCCTGAAAGCATCAGCTTCGGCCAAAGAGGGAATGGTTATTTTAATTTTCTTCTGCTCTTTTGGTAATTTACCCTTATTGAAATCACCCCACATCCTATCTTCAACTTGTTTGACTTTATCCAGAACCTGCACCATTTTTTCATATGATTGATTTTCGCTACAATGAATGATAACCGGTTTATTCGGGTTAATTTCTAGCTTATTTTTAACATATTCAAAAATGCTGTTGATGGTTGCCGGATTGTTATCCATCTCAAGGTTGCCGTTTTGGTTGATATAAAGATATATCGCGGGATTCTTTTTATCTGGTGGAGTTTCATCATCTGATTGTTCAGGTACTTTGAAGAAGATACCACGATTGATCGCAATAACGGTCGTTAACATGAAAAACACTAGAAGAAGAAATGCGATATCCGCAAAAGACCCTGTCGGTATTTCCGGATTGGATATGTTTCTTTGTTTTAACTTTCTAGCCATCGAATTCCTTCTCCCCCCTATGTTCCACTCTTAGCATCGGATAAGAATACAATATTCTTAACTGCATTGGTGCTTTTAATAGCATTCAGGATTTGGTCAACATATCGATAAGGAATATCCCTGTCTATTTTCATGATGAAGAGCTTATTAGGCGATGCATTTATCTGTGTGAAAATCCACCCTTCAAGACGATCTACCGGAAACGGTATATCCTTCTGAAGCGGTTGGCTCATAATTTTGCCATCGGTGACTCTAAGTTCAACGACGCCTTCACCTTTTCTATGAGCAATAATCCAAGCTGCATCTTTATCTTCAATCTGAAATCGTAATTCCGCCCTTGGCAGGTTAACCATTGAGCGGTCAACAGGGAAAGTTGAGGTAACCATGAAGAAGACAAGCAGTAAGAATGCTATGTCAGCCATTGGCGCTGTGGGAACATATGATTCAATTCGAGCGCCTTTGCGTAATTTCATAGATTAACCTCTCTTATCTCTTTTTTCCCATCTCAGTAAAAGTCTCTATAAGAATGGTGGAACCGGTTTCGATCTCAAGAACGAATCTGGAAATCTTCGCTGTGAACCAGTTATAAGCAACCAGTGTGGGAACAGCGATAGCCAAACCCGATGCAGTTGTGATCAGCGCTTCTGAAATACCTTTCGCAACTGCGCCTGGATCACTAAGACCCTGCTGCTGCAAAGTTTTAAATGAAGCGATCATACCGGTAACAGTACCAAGGAATCCCATAAGAGGAGCAATATTTGAAACGGTTGCGAGAACAGCAAGACCTCTCTCTAAACGAGCGAGTTCATGAGTAGAAGCAATTTCCATTGATCTTTCAATTTCTTCTTCTGTTTCGCCGTAACGGCTTAAACCGGCTTTCAAAATATTTGCAATAGGGCCACCATATTCTTCACATACCGCGATAGCTTCTTTTACACTTTTCTTCTTTAAAAGAGCAGCACGAATATTTGTCAGAAACTCTTCAGTATTTATTTTAGCCTTTGCAAGTGCAATCCATCTTTCAATAACAAAAGCAATACCTGTAATCGCAGTAAGGAGAAGCGGCCACATCATAAATCCGCCGTCCTTAAAGAACTGCAACAAAGAACCTGCAACTAATGACATCGTTAGCGTAACCTCCTGGTTAATTTTATTTTAGTTCGGTGCATTTACTACGCCAAATTCTATAGCCTACTGCCGGTGCGTAACTACGGTGCTACATCCCTGGCAGAGCACCTTCTTTCAAACCCGCAGATTTTATCACGAGGGTTTTTTAGATGTCAAGGAAATCAACACAATTAAAAACGAAGATACGAATGTTAGATATTGGATAATACGAATGTATTTTTTCCGTTCAGACCATAAAAACAACGAATTTTCTAAATCTTGATAGCAAAAAATGCCTAACTAAATTTCATCACTTTAGCAATACCTTCTGCGACCTTAAGAGCTCTGTAGGCTTCTATTCCGTTAACACCTATATTATCTTCTCCGCGTATCGCTGCAATAAAATTTGAGAGTTCAAACTGAAGTTGATCCAGCTCGGTAATATCAGGATTGTTAATTTGTATTTGTTTCTTTCCATCAGTGATAATCGTTTTAGCCTGGTATGAAGAACGGTTGAGAAAATCCACGGAAGTATACTGATTCTTCTCGTAAACTCTCAGCTTCCTGCATTTACTCTCAGTCACCCTGCTGGCTGTTAGATTAGCCACTGTACCATTTTCAAATTCAAGCCGAACCTGGGCAATATCTGCTACTTCAGTCAATACTTTCATCCCGATTGCTTTAATATCCAAAACCTCAGAATCAACAAGGCTCAGTACAATATCCAGATCATGAATCATCATATCAAAGACGACATCAGCATCTTTAATCCTCGCAGGAAATGGGCTAACTCTGTTAGTTTCCAGATAAATCGGCTCCTTGATAGACTCTCTTACTGAAAGGAAAGCCGGATTAAATCTTTCGACATGACCAACATGAAGAACCAAGCCTTTGCTTTCAGCAGTTTGGATAAGCTTCAACGCATCATTTGATTTATCTGTAATCGGCTTTTCTACAAATACATTTATATTCTTATCAAGAAAATATTGCGCCGTCTCTGCATGCAAACCTGTTGGCGTTACAATTACAACGCCATCAATTTCATCATTAATCGCCTCGATAGAGCTATAGAAACTAACGCCGTGTTTCCCTGATATCTCATTCCCGCGTGCAGCATCAGAATCTACTACTGCAGAGAGTTCAGCATCTTCAATACCATTTATAATCCTTGCATGGTGTTGGCCAAAGGAACCCACACCAATAATTGCAATTCTTACCTTATTTATTTCCAGCATATTCTTCATTAATACCTATAAATACAATATTATTTATATCCGCTAGTTCTTTACTTTTCTCAATATCAATAATAATTGTTTTACCCGCTTCAACAGCAAGCGCGGCTGCCTTGACTGCTGCCAGGTTCTCAATAGTTGATGGCCCAATCACAGGAACATCAAAACGTGGATCCTGGTTTGGTTTCGCAACCTTAACCAGAACTGCCATAGAAGGACATAAATCCTTAGAGCGTTTTATTAATTCATCGGTTCCTTCAATTGCCTCAACACCTACTACTGCTCTCTCGCGAACCATAACGGACTGCCCGATGTCATGTTTACCGATGGCTTTAGCAAGCTCCCATCCGAATAAAATCTCTTTCCGTATCAGTTCATCAGGCTGTGTTTTACCGATCAACCCAAGAGGTGCCATTTTATCTTTAAGAAACAGTGTTGAATCAAGAAAGCGGATTCCATTATCTTCGAAAAGCTGCACAAACGCGCTCAGCAATGAATCCGCCCGGCGGTCTTTGAGGGTGAGATAGACTTTTTCAATATTTTTATCAAAGTTAATATTTCTGAAAATTCTTCGGTGGTCAACCCGCCCCACCATCAAACAGCGGTCCACATTGCTGTTTTTAAAAATCTCGATCGCCTTCCCAATATTGCCAATTTCAAGCCAGTAAAAATCTTTTGCGAGATCTTCCAGTGAAGCATCAGTCTCTTCTAAAATTGCAATTACGACCGGGTTTTCTCCGTGCTGTAACGCCTCAGAGAGGACGAACTGTGGGAGGTCTGTACCTCCACAAATTAAACCCAGCCTTCCACCTGAAGGAGACGAACTCATTTGGTTTCCTTATCTGCAACAACACATGTTTGAATCGCTTCTACTGCCAGCTTGTCACCGACATAACCTTTACTCTGAATTTTCCCGATTTTTCCGGAAAAACGAATAACTTCTATTTCCATCCGAAACACATCACCCGGCCTCACAGGATTACGGAATTTGATACTATCCATCGCTGCAAAAAGTATCAGTTTGTCCTTCGGATTTTCTACAGTATCAAAAACCAGAACTCCCCCTACCTGAGCCATCGCTTCGAGCATCATAACCCCGGGCATAATTGGATTCTCCGGAAAATGACCCTGAAAATAAGGCTCATTCATAGTAACGTTTTTATAACCGGTCGCACTTTTTCCATGTTCAATTATTTCTACCCTGTCAACCATTAGAAATGGATATCTATGAGGTAGTAATTCCATTATTCCATCGATATTTATAACTGTACCCATAGTTTTCTCCAGATTATTTTTTTTGACACCTTCTACTTGGATCCTTCCCCCGAACCCTTAATAGAAGATAACTCTTTTTCTAATTGCGCAACTCTCTTCACTAATTCCGGCAATTTCTGTTGAGCTGTTGTCATGCGAAGCCAGGTTCTATGATCAACAGCTGGATATCCCGTAAACACCTGTCCATCAGGTACATCTTTGATTACAAGTGTTTGAGAACCAATAATTGCATTATCCCCAATTTTTAGATGATCCATAACAGCCGAGTTTCCGGCAATTGTTACATTCTCACCAAGGACGGTGCTACCGGCAACACCGGACATAGCAATTATAAGGCAATGATCACCTATCTGACAATTATGAGCAATGTGTACAAGGTTATCTGTTTTTACATTATTACCGATAACGGTTTCTCCAAAAGTAGCCCTGTCGATAGTGTTATTTGCACCAAACTCGCAATCATCTCCTATCCGGACACGGCCAACTTGTGGCACCTTGTAATTATGATTCCTGTCTTTGACAAATCCATAACCATCAGACCCGATAACCGTTCCGGAATGAATAATACACTCCTTTCCAATTATTGTGTCGTTGTTTATAGAACAACCGGCATGTATAGTCGTTCCATCACCGATTTTAACTTCAGAACCTATATGTGTATTGGGATAAATAATTACATTTTTCCCGATAACACTATTTTTCCCAATATATACAAAAGGATAAATTACAGCTGTTGAATCCACATTTGCCGATTGCTCGATGAAAGCCTGCTTACTGACACCTTCACGTTCTGGTTGCTTATCAAGCAGGTAGCAGTGAATCCTTGCCATGGCAAGTTTTGGATTATCGGTCAGGAGCAGATTTCGGTTTTCCAACCTTTTATCAATCCATTCAGGTCGTAGTACTAAAGCTCCTGCTTTGGAATTCACAGCTATATCTATACCCTTCTCGCTGAATAAAAAGGCAATTTCAGAAGAACCTGCAGCGCGTATATCATTCACTCCGCTGATCTTCGTAGATGGATTCCCTTTTAAATCCAGATTGAAGGATTTCGACAGTTCGTGTAATTCGACTTCCTTATAGACTGGTGACATTTAGAACATCATCCCCATTGAGAATTGGAAGTCTGTCGTATCATCATATATTCCAGGATCCAGATTGTACGCAAATATCAATCTGATCGGAGCATTAAATACAGGCATGAAAATTCTTGCTTCAACACCTGTACTCTTCCGGAGGTTGGAAATACTGAAATCCTGATCTTCCGAGAAAGCATTTCCAGCATCAAAGAACAGAATTAAACGCATTTCATTACTTATAAGGATTTGATATTCAAAGTTGAATAATAACATGCTGGTACCACCGCTGGGAACACCATATTCATTCAATTCACCGCCGACAGATCTGAGGTTCAAACCACGTATTGTACGGTCGCCGCCCAGGAAAAATCTCTCGGAATATGGAATTGCATCTTCGTCACCTAGCGGTTCAATCCAACCGAATTGTGCCCGTACTCCGAATACACCTGATCTCATAATTCTGATAAAATCGACTAATTCAACCGAGGTTTTAAAGAAATTGAGTGTGCCACCCATCCAGCTTGCGCCATATTCAAGAGATAGAGACCCCTTATAGCCACTTGTAGGAAATAATGGATGATCGATTGTATTGACCCTGAAAGATTTGATAATAGAAGAAATGATCAATTCATCTTCAGGGAACAACCAGGGGTAGTTCTCATATAACGTTATGTAATACTGGTAATAGTAATAATAATAACTGTAGTACTCTTCTTCTTCTTCTGTTACCTCAGGGAAGTTGACACTAACTACTTGATAATTATATGTGATTGCTCCACTCCAGAAATCAGAGATAGGATATGACATAGTCAACGTACCTCCAACTCTTTTATCCTCGTATCCCGGGTAATCATAATTCCTGATATAAATAGAAGCTCCAAGACCCATTCTCTGGCCGAGGAACCATGGATCCGAGAAATTCAGGCTGAAAGTCTCAGCAAGTGTACCAAGCTGGCCACTGATACCAAACGTGTTTCCGGAGCCAAAGAGGTTTTGAGTTTCAAATGAGAAGGTACCGAAGAATCCTTCCAGTTCGGAGTAAGCAATACCGAAATTGATTATAGTATTACCGCGTTCCTGTACTCTAATACCTAGATCGACTTCTTTTGTTTCATTATCTACTTCTGGTTTGAGTTCTATCTGGGGTTCAAAGAAACCAAGCTGCTCAATCCTGTTTTTACTATATTCAATACGCTTGAAATCATAAACATCACCTTCAGCAATCAACATCTGTCGTCTGATTACATCATCATTTGTTACGGTGTTTCCGGAGATTTCAACTTTTCTCAGATGATATATATCATTCTCTGTTATTGATAAAGTAAGATCGACGGTGTGGTTTTCAGTGTTCTTTTTACGGTTATCCCGTATAGACGCCATTACATATCCTTTAAAACCATATTGTTGCTGAAGGAAATCAACCAGACCGGTAACATATGTATGATTGTAAATATCTCCAACTTTAAGAATCATCGGAGAAAGTATTTCCTCAGATGTAAACTCCTTGTTTCCTTCAACATTTATACTTTGAACAGTGTACTGTTTGCCTTCATTTATATTGATTTCAACAATATATTTCTTTTTCTGTTTACCAATTAAAGGCCATGTTTCAACTGGAATCAGCCTTGGTTCACTGATCTGAACATCAAGATAACCCACTGTCCAATATAATTCCCTGATGCGTACAACATCACGGGCAAACTTTAAATCGTTGAAAACATCCTTCTGGTCAAGAAGCGACAATGCGGTATTATTACCCAAGTCTTCCATAACTTTACGGATTTCCCAATCAGTAAAAGCATAATTACCCTGAAAGATAAGCTGCTCAATCTGAATGCTACTTCCCTCAACAATGTCAAACACGATATCACAACGTCCTTTTTCTCTTGGAACGACGTTGACGTTGATCTCCGCAGCCCGGTAACCTTTAAAACTAAGAGCTTCTTTTATTACCTGCTTAAACGCAGAAACCGTACCCATATTTAAACGGGTACCTCTTTTAAGCGATATACCCGCACGTTCAGCAGTTTCGTATAATTCCGATGATGATACATCTTCCAAACCTTTAAAATCGATATCATCGATAACATACTGTTCTGTCACTTCTACGATTACTATTTTTCCCTCAAGGCCGTCTTTGGATTTAATTTTAAGGTCAGAAAAAAGACCCGTTTTCCAGAGATTTTGAAAATCAATTTTCAGGTTTCTTTCATCATACAGGTCGCCTTCCCGGGTTTCCATGTAGTACATGATAGTCTCAGCACTGATTAGTTCATTCCCGACAACCTCAATCCTGTCAACATATACTTCCTCATTTTCCTCTTGAGCTACCAGTGGCAAAGCAGGAATCATAATGGAAATAATTAACGCGTAGAATAATAACTTCCCTTTTTTCATATGCTATCTCCTTTAAACAACCGATGTCGATACCGGTTCGGCAAATAGTTCCAGTTGATCATCAACAAGTTCCACAAATACCGGGTCCCCGGGTTTGATTTCATTATTCAGTATTTTATCGCTAAGTTTATCCTCAATATATTTTTGTATTATCCTGCGAAGCGGCCTGGCGCCATATTTCTTATCCTTTTCCCAGGCTTTATTAGCAAGCCATTCGCATGCTTCATCCGTGCAGGTAATAAATAGATTCTGATCCTGGATATACTTATTTATATCTTCAATCATCAGGCGCCCAATCGCCTTCAGGTCATTAAAATTCAGAGAACGGAAGACTATAATATCATCCAATCGGTTCAAAAATTCAGGGTTAAAGGTATTCTTAACCTCATCGAGAACCATTTTCTGCATATCCTTGAAGGTTTCCTTCTCGTCTGTATCACGGAAACCCAGTGTGTTTTGTGTGCTTATAAACCGGGCACCAATATTGGATGTCATAATAATGATAGTATTTCTGAAATCCACAATTGTCCCTACTGAATCAGTAAGTTGCCCATCCTCAAGGACCTGCAACAGGATATTGAACAGATTCGGATGAGCTTTCTCGATTTCATCTAACAGAATCACCGAATATGGATTCAACCTGATTCTGTCGGTCAACTGCGCCCCTTCATCGAAACCGACATATCCTGGCGGTGAGCCGATAAGTTTAGAGACTGAATGCTGCTCTGAGAATTCGGACATATCAAAACGTACTAACTTTTTCTCACTACCGAATAAGTGTATGCAGAGCTGTTTGGCTAATTCCGTTTTTCCGACACCGGTAGGCCCGAGGAAAATAAATGACCCAACAGGACGATGAGGATTTTTAACCCCTGTGCGTGATCGGCGGATGGACCGGGCTAACATATTAATAGCATCATCCTGCCCTATTATCCTGTTATCGAGCTCCTCTTCAAGATTCAGGAGCTTTTCCTTTTCTTCCTGGCTGACTACCGTAATAGGTATCCCTGTCCAGTCCGAAATGACCTGTTCGATATCATCTCTTGAAACTCCAAGGCTTTCCCGTTGAAATTCCCCAGTGCCGTTCCTTATCTCCCGCTGCAATGCCCGAAGTTCCTGTTCTTTCTCTCTCAGCATAGTTGCTGTTTTTATATCTTTTTCCTCGAGAGCTGTCTTAATCTTTTTAAGGTAATCATTGATCTGTTCTTCGAGTTCCTTGACTTTGCTCGCTTCAGGCAGTGAACTCAACTTCACCCTGGAGCCGGCTTCATCGAGAATATCTATCGCCTTGTCCGGCAGATAGCGGTCGGGAATATACCGGCTTGAATGTAAAACCGAGTATTTCACGGCATCATCGGTATAAGCTACATTATGAAAATTTTCGTATCTTTCTTTAATTCCTTCAAGGATTCTAATCGCTTCGTTATTATCAGGCGGATCAAGGATGATTGCCTGGAACCTTCTCTCCAGCGCCCTGTCCTTCTCGATAAATTTTCTATATTCTTTCGGGGTTGTAGCGCCGATGCATTTGATTTCTCCCCTTGATAGAGCCGGTTTTAAAATACCGGCAGCATCCAGTGAGCCTTCTGCGGAGCCCGCGCCGATTAGCGTATGGATTTCATCAATGAAAAGAATTACCTCATCGGTATTGACTAATTCCTTAATGATTGCTTTCAGACGTTCTTCGAACTGTCCTCTGTATTTCGTTCCTGCAACGACGGATGAAAGATCAAGGGAGACTATTTTTTTATCATATAAATATGATGGGACATCACCCTGTACTATCTTCTGGGCAAGCCCCTCGACAATTGCAGTTTTTCCAATGCCTGGTTCGCCGATTAAAACCGGATTGTTCTTGATCCTTCGGCACAGGGTCTGTATCGCCCTGCGTAGTTCGCGTTCACGCCCGATTAATGGATCCAGTTGGTCCTTCTTGGCAAGTTCGGTCAAATCCCTGCTGAACTCCCGAATGAGAGATAATTTCTTCTTGGTCTTACCTTTTTCCTTGAAGGGCTTCTGTGTGGAAAGTTCGTCCTTGACATAATCATATGTAAGCCCGTTATCTTCAAGGAATTCATATCCAATAAAGTCATCATTCAACAACAAAGATAATAAAATATGCTCCGGCCCTACAAATCTGCTATTTAGCAATTCTGCTTCTTTATGAGCCTGCACCAGTACTCTTTTCGCCTCTGAACTGAGTGGAAGATCAACTTTATTGGCAATAGGCGGTTTTATATCATCCCGTTTTTCATAGATAAAACGGCGAATCTCTTTCATATCTATATTTAGATCAGAGATAATCTTCCCGACTACTCCCTGGTTTTCACGGAGCAGCCCGAGAAGGATATGCTCCATCTCTATCCTGTCATTTCCCATTTGAGAAGCCTCATAACGGGAGAAAAACAACACCCGCCTGGCTTTCTCGCTGTAATTTTCAAACATATTTATCTTTCGTCCTCAGGATGTAATATCCGTTAATTTTCCCTTTTCAAGCATGTATATTCTATCACACATCCCCGCAATTTCAGCATTATGTGTAGCGAGTACTGTAATCTTTTCTTCAAGCGCGTGCAAATCTTTTAACATCTTTAATATCTCAGATCCGGTCTTCGGATCCAGGTTGCCGGTCGGTTCGTCAGCAAGAAGTAGTTTCGGGGAGCTAATAATCGCCCTTACCGCCGCAACTCTCTGTTGCTCTCCACCGGAAAGCTGTGAGGGATAATGCCAGAGCCTTTCACCAAGCCCCATCTCTTTAAGCAGTTCTGCTGCGGATTCCTCCGCTTCTTCCCTGTCCATTCCTCTTATAAGCAGCGGCATAAATGCATTCTCCAGGGCTGTAAATTCCGGCAACAGGTGAAAGAACTGGAAAACAAAACCGATATTTCTATTCCGAAACCTGTTCAGTTCCTTCTCGGAAAGACGGTTCAAATGCTGTTTGTCCAGGAAGATATTACCGGAATCAAATGATTCTATCGTTCCGATAATATGCAATAAAGTTGTCTTGCCGACACCAGACTGGCCTATAAGCGCTATCATCTTCCCGGGCGGGGCGTACATATCCAGCTCATCCAGAATCTTCAAGGCTTTCCCGCCGGAAGTAAAGGTCTTCGAGACCTTGCTGAGCACCA
Source organism: Acidobacteriota bacterium (assembly GCA_016932915.1). Classification (GTDB taxonomy): domain Bacteria; phylum Acidobacteriota; class DATKUA01; order JAFGBY01; family JAFGBY01; genus JAFGBY01. The sequence goes on from JAFGBY010000030.1 coordinate 77,197, forward strand.
GCCCTTTATCGCTATCTTTATTCATTTCTTAAATTCTCTGCCGGTTTAAGCCTCGAGGCACGCCTTGCGGGGTAGATTGTCGCGACAAAACTGATTGCCAGCGCCAAAATGACCACCCAGAGGCAGTCAAGGAATACGACCTTGAAGCGTATAAATTCAATCGGGTAAACCTGCGGATCGAGCCTGATAAGCTGGAAATGATCAAGAGCAACTGAAAGCCCGATTCCAATGATAAGCCCGATAACAGTCCCGATAACCCCGATGACGATGCCCTGCAAAATGAAAGTTGTCATTATCCCGCGTTCATCAGCTCCCATCGCCCGGAGTATTCCGATGCTCTTCCTCTTCTGGACGACTAATACAATAAGGGTTGAGATAATATTCAATGAAGCTACTAACACTATTAATCCAAGAGTAAGAAATAAAACGAGTTTTTCCAACTTGAGCGCAGAATAAAAACCGCGGTTCATATCAGACCAGTCCAGAGCCATTAACCGTTTCTCGAATATCTTGTTTATTTCCGCGGCAACCTTGTGCGCATTGTTCAAATCTTTAACCCCGGCCTGGATAACATTAACCCTGTCCTTCATCTGGAACATACGCTGAGCCTTCGTTCGGCTGATAAATGCCCAGGTTTCACCTGATTGCCATATTCCTGTATCAAATGTACCCGCCACAATAAAAGTCCGTGGCACAGGCATTAAACCTACAGGTGTCAAAGAGCCTCCGGCTGTAACAAGTCTTACATGTTCACCCGTTTTTACTTGCAGTTTGCGTGCCAAACCATTCGCAAGAAGAATCCAATTATCATCATCTTTCAGGCTTATTTTAATATCAGCATTCGCAAGCAGGCCTGTTACATTTCTATAAGATTCCGGTTCAATCCCGTAGATAAAACCGGCAGTGTATGGAGCAAAACTGCTGGAAAGCAATCCCCATCCAAAAACTACGCCGGAAGCCGCAATTATATCCGTTTTCTCAATCAACTCTTTAGTAACAGTTTCATAATCCGGAATACCATTCGAATACCCCGCATCATATATAAGGATGTGTGCGCTGTTACCGACTATCTTATCTATAATTGCCTCATGTGTACCTGTGCTAAGTGCCTGGGCAACAACAAGGCAAATAACACCAAATGCAACCCCAACAATAGAGATAATGGTCAGAACTGAAAGAAACGTTTCCCGTTTCTTCAGTTTTAAATATCTAAGCGCTATAAATAACTGATATTTCAAACCGGAACTACACCTTTCCTTATTAACAAACCTCAGATTATAATTGCTGCCCGTATTATTACAAGAAAGGTTTATATCATCTTAAGTCTTTGATAGAATTGTTAATGGAGGTTAAAATCCCATTATGAGAATAGCTTTAGTATCAGATATCCATAGTAATAACCTCGCGCTTGAGGCTGTCCTTGACGATCTATCAGGAAAGAACATTGAAAAAATATTAGACATGGGTGATTCCCTGTATGGCCCGATTGATCCAGCATCAACCTATGATCTTCTTATTGAAAGCCATGTCATCTCTGTATCTGGGAACCAGGATTATATGCTGGTTTATCCGACAGAAGAAGTAGAGCATTCTCCCTCTTATAAATTCACAATTTCCAAATTAGAAGACGAACATTTTAAATGGCTGAGTAAATTGAAACTGGTGGAATACCCGGATGATGACATCATCATGTTCCATGGCACTCCGGATTCCGATTCGATTTATCTTCTGAGAGAAATAGATGAACGTGGAGCTCATCTAAGTACACCAAAAAATATCGAGAAAAAGCTTGTAGGAATCAAACAGAAAATAATCCTCTGTGGGCATGACCATATGCCGCAAGTTGTTACACTGGATGACGGTAGAACGATTATAAATCCCGGCAGCGTGGGATGCCCGGCATATGATGACACCCTGCCGTTTCCACATTCGATGAACTCAGGCTCGCCACATGCGAAATATACCATTATAGAAATGACAAGAGATGGAGTGAGAGTAGAAATGATACAGGTTCCGTATGATTACCGGAAAGCCGCAGAAATCGCACGAGCCAACGGCCGGGACGATTGGTACCGCTGGCTCACAACCGGCTTCGCGAAATAACTATTTTTTTAAAACCGTCATTCCGCCGGTAAAGAGAAACATAGATCAATATTTCATAAAAACCTATTCAATGACAATTCGAACAGTAAAGAAACCGGAATCCATCTCTCAGAAGCGCAAGTGTGTTATTTACATTTCTAAAGACACCGGTTCTTTGTTCAAGGTAGGCTCCAATTTCCGCTTTCACGGAAATGGCTTACTTTCTTCTATGATTCAGGTCAGGAGACCTGAACCCGCCTGAGGGTGGGAGCCGGTCACACCCGGCGATTAAATAATCTGTGCGGGGCTTGATATGTTATCACGCCCCGGATTGAACCATTGCGGATCAGGTGACACGCTTACTCCGATTGAAATATAAATTAAAGCTAGATTGTGTATTCTCCATCGTTTCCACCATCCAACAATTAATTTTCTTGTTCCAAAATTGATCCTTATTAAAAAAACTTCGTAATATAACTATGTAACGGAAAGTGACCTTTAAAACATTGAAAACAGTAATCATTAAAATATCAGAATTTAAAAGAGTTTTATTCTTACAAGGAGAGAGAAAAATATGAATTACAGGTCTGTATTTAGTTTATTCGTTTTGGTAATAGTGTTTATCACAGTACCTTTAATCACTTACAGTGAGGAACTTCCCTGGGATTCTCCAAAATGGGAACTGAGGGGCAAAGAGGCAGAGTTCCTCGGTCAGAAGGCATTCATAGGTTCGGCAACTTTGAAGGATGTCGAGTTTATGGACGGAGTGGTCGAAGTCGATATCGCGTTCTCAGGAGAGAGGACATTCGCCGGGATTAATTTCCATATACTATCTCCCACTGATTTTGAGGAATTCTACATGAGGCCACATGCATCAGGCCTGTACAATGCGCTTCAATACGCTTCACGTTTCAACGGCCTGACAGATTGGCAGCTATCTCACGGGCGTGGTGGTACAGCTGCCTATGAGATTCCAGCCAATAAATGGATGCACCTTAAACTGGAAGTAAAAGGAAGCCAGGCACGCATTTTCATCGATGAAGATAAAACTCCCGCCCTTGTCATCGATAACCTCGAACATGGAGCAATCTCCGGCAAAATCGGCTTGCAGGGGGCTGCAAACGGCTCGGTATACTTCGCTAACTTCAAATACAGTGAAGATAAAAACCTCGTTTTTGATGCCCCTCCGGTTAAGTACTACCCGACCGGTATAATCACCGACTGGAAAGTCTCCGATAAACATACACTTGATACAATATCAAGGGAGTTTTACCCGACCAAAAAATTCATGGATAAACTCAAATGGACAGATGTAAAAAGTGAAAAAACCGGGTTGGTCAATATTGGGCACTACATAACAAAAGACCCACGGAATACTGAATTCGTTGTAGTGAAAACAAATATCAAAACTGAAAAAGCCGGTTTATATAAAATGGAATTCGGATATAGCGATGAAATACATCTGTGCTACAATGGCTCTTTGCTTTTCCACGGCAACAGCGCGTATACCTACCGCGATCCCAAGTTTGCCGGACTTATTGGTTACTACGATGCAGTCTACCTGAATTTGAAAGAGGGAGACAACGAAATCCTCGCATTTGTAACTGAGATCTTTGGTGGCTGGGGAATCATGGCAAGACTGGAGCCTGTAAGCCCTGATTTAATAAAAACTGCCTCTGGAATAACCAAACTCTGGGAAGTCAAAGAAGGGCTGACAATTCCGGAATCTATTACATTCGACCAGAAACGTAACTGCATATATGTTGCGAATTATTATGACGTAAAAGCCCCGGGACAGAATAAGGAATATATTTCGAAGATTAGCGCCGATGGGGAAATCATCAACCTGAGATTCATCGATGGCGTAAACAAACCAACCGGGATGACTCTTCATAATGATAAACTACATATAGTTACCCGCGAAATGCTTCTTATCGCGGATCCAGACACAGGGAAAATAGAAAAAGAAATAAAGTTCGAAAATCCGGGTGTGGCAAATGATATCACCGTTGGACCTGACGGAAAAATATATGTAACCGATTCATTAAAAAATCAGATTCTCAGATCTTCCGGTGAAAAATTTGAAATATGGCTCGAAGGCGGAGACCTTAATGGACCAAACGGAATAGCATACTATAAAGATAACATTTATATCGGCAATACCAGGGATGGCTGTATTTTAAAAATAGATATAAAAACGGCAAAGATAACCACTATTGCTTGTCTGCCCTCGGCTGTGATTGACGGATTGGTTTTCGATGGGGATGATATTCTCACCAATGACTTCAATGGGATACTGTATCGGATAAAAAATAATGGTGAAATAAAGATGGAATTAGATTCGAGCGGAATCCAGTTGATACTTGCAGATTTCGGCTATGATCCTGAAACTCAAAAGATATTCCTCCCAGCCATCTATAAATCCGGCATTCTCACATATAAGCTCTCCAGATAAATTGATCCTTTAGCTCAACAGGAGTTGCTTTATTTTAATATAAGGCAACTCCGAAATTTTCTACAATTCAAAAATATTTTAAAATCTAGTTTGATATCACTCACATTGAAACACCCTTTTATGTTTAATTAATAATTTAATCATAAACTGTAATCCAAACTACTTGTCTGTTGTCTGCCAGAATAACCTGCAATAAAAACAAATGTGGACAATAAAGCATTGTACAATTATAATAATATACATATTTCATTCCTAACTTGGGATAACTAATGAAATCTTGCTGGAAATGAATACAGTTATTAAAGCCGCTATAAATAGAGTTGAAAACATATATCAAAATGATGATTACCCTTGGATAGTAGGTTATAGTGGTGGAAAAGATTCGACAGCTGTGCTACATATTCTCTTTCATGGCCTGCATAGAATACAAAAATTTCATAAGGATATTTATATTATATATAGTAATACTGGTGTAGAGATTCCTTATTCAATTAGTATCATTAATAGAGTTTTGAACGACTATGAAACTGAACGCAAGAACCAAGGCTATCCAATTAAAGCCATCAAAATAGCCCCACACCCATCAGAAAAATTATTTGCAAAGATAATAGGAAGAGGATATCCGCCACCTACTGATAAATTCAGGTGGTGTACTGACAGATTACTCATTAGACCTTTAAATACTTTTTTCAAAGAACATCAACTTAATAAAATCATTTCTGTTGTTGGAGTACGAAACAATGAAAGTTCATCAAGAAATCTAACATTAAAAGAAAATGAAAATGAAGATAAGTACTTTCGCAATCAAAAGTGTAATTCTAATAGAAAATTATTTCTTCCAATTCTTGATCTTTCAATCAAAGATGTTTGGAAAGCAATTCTACATTTTGATTTTCCTACTTCTACTAGAGCAAGTGAAATTGCCACACTTTATGCTGAAGCATCATCTAACCCAAAAGATCGTGATGTATATGGCGCTCCTTTACAACCAGCAAGATTTGGTTGTTGGATATGCACAGTGTGTAAAAATGCAACAACACTAAAATGCCTTATAAAATCTGGGAAAATAGAGTTAACTCCTTTGTTAGATTATCGCCTATGGATTGAAGAAGAAAGATCAAAACCTATAAACAGATGGCCAAAAAGGAGAAATGGGCAGGATGGTTTGGGACCTATGACATTGGAATGGCGAAAAAAAGCTCTTCAGAAATTACTGAATACCCAACAAAAATCTGGATTCAAATTAATTTCTGATGATGAAATTAATGAAATTTATAAATACTGGAGGTTGGAATGAATCTATCAAGTTTAAAAAAGTGGAGAATGATAATACCTTTTTCTATCCATTTATTATCATTAAGTGTTATTTTTATACTTATAAATGACAGTATTGACAAAGTAGAAAAAGTAATCAGATATCTTTTATATCCAGGTTGTATTTTGTTAGGTTTCTTCTATATAGTATTTGATATAAGAGATTTAATCTGGAAAAAAGAGAAAGAAAACTATGTTGGATCTCAAATAAAATCTGAACTAATTAAACTTGTACCAAAAAGTCTCAAATGTACAGAACAAGAAAAGGAAGAACTAAAAGACCAAGAAATTTGGAGAGAATTAAATGGGATATACTGGGATATAATTGATAACGATTCAGTCCTTAAAGAAGGAAAAGCTCATTTTTATAGTAACGGAATATTATATACAACTGTAATTGATGTTTTTATAATTTTAGGATTTATTTCACTTTTATGCTTTATATATTATTTTTTCGAAAATAACTCTAAAATTTTAATTAGTGGTTTCTTTTTTCTTATCATTAGTATTATTTGCAAAATTGTC
>JAFGBY010000031.1 GCA_016932915.1 Acidobacteriota bacterium
AAAGCGGTTTATAAAGACAGTGAAGGCAAACCTGAAGTTGCAACAAAGGTTATGTATGATCTTATAAACAAGGATAAAGTATCCATTGTGATTGGTGGTGTTTCCAGTAGTGTTTCACTGGCAATTGCCCCGATAGCGGATAACGAGAAAGTGATACTGCTAAGCCCGGCTTCTTCTAGCCCTAAGCTTTCAGGGATTGGCCAATACTTCTTCCGCATTTACCCTTCCGACAAACTGGAAGGATACACTATGGCTAACAGCATACTGAAATATCAGAAAAAGGGCGCCGATGAGTATTTTAAAAACGTTGTTGTTGTATCTGCGCTTACAGATTATGCCGAAGGTATCAGAGTCGAATTTATTAATGAATTCAGAAGACGTGGCGGTGATACCGATGCCGTTATCACATATGATCCAGCAAATCCAGAATTCGATAAAGTAATAGACCGTGTAAAGACTGCATTGAAAAAGAGGGATTATGCAGGCGCTATTTTTGTTGCTGGATATTATACAGATATCGCAGACTTTTTAATAGCATTAAAGAAAGCTTCTTTCTTTGATCCACAGGTTATTAAGGTTTTTGCTACATCAAGCGTTTACACTCCTAAATTCGAATCAAGAGCTGCATCGTATTTTGTGACGACAACCGAAGGTAAATATGGACTGGTATTCCCGGTTATCTGCCACATAACGCCAAATAGTCCTGATGAGGCCATCGCGGTTTTCGCAAAAAATTATCATGCGAAATTTGGTGCCTATCCTGAAAGTTATGCTGCACATGGTTTTGATGCTGTAAAACTTATCGCAACAGTTGTAGAACGCAGAGGTATTCAACCACAGGATGTTCAATTCGGTCTCTCCATTATGAAAGACTGGCCTGGTGTTTCAGGTAGAGTTACTTTCGACGACAAACACGATGTATCCAAGTATCCTGTCCTTTATGGTTACGACGGCAAAGAGATGCTGAGATTTGATCCTGAATACAAACGTGATAAAAAAACTTACTACGAAGTAGTGGATTGGAAATAATCATTAAGTAAATAGATTTCAAAGCCGGCTTTCAAGCCGGCTTTTTTTTTACAGCAAGGTCTGTTGTTGAATTTCTGTAGCACCGTTTCGCAAAATGTGAATTACTTCCCAACCGCGATTCACAAGATGCCTTCCGATTATACTTTTCCTGTGACATTTATCCGGATTAGCTTCAGAGCAGAGTATTACTGTATTTGAGGACTTCGCGGTATCAATCAGCTTCTGTATTCCGACAACAAACAGGGGATTTCGTTCGCGGTCATAAAAATCCGTAATTTTTTCAAAAGGTCTCCCGCCAAGTTCATTACCAAGATAAATATAGTTGATTTCCCTATTAGGAAGTTCCTGTTCAAGAATTTTTTTTCGGGCCCATCGCGCATATCTGCTATATGGTTTTGAACGGACATCGACAACCGTTTTAATGCCAAAATCGGTCAGGCGTTGAAAGAAGATTTCCGCCTTCAAATCACTATGACCAATAGTATAGATTTTCATAGTTTTTTATACCACCAGTAAGAGATGAATTGAAGTGATTTAGTTTTTCTACCTATCTGGTACAATCTGACCATGAACAAGATGAAAATTAAATTTTACTTACTAATAATACTTACTATTGCTATGTTTGTTTCCGCCTCGGAAAGGCCAAGGTTTGGCGGAAAATTGATTTATCTTCGCGCTGATAACCTTGGAGATCGACAGTACTTTTTAAAATACAATCCAGAATTAATTTATGAACCCTTATGTTATATAAAAGCCGGCGAATGCTACAGTATGATCTTCGAAAAAATGATTATAGAATCCTCCTCCATCCATCTCGTAATAAGAGATAATTTAAGATGGCATGATAATTCACCTGTGACGACAGAAGAAGTGAGAGACACTATCAGAACCGCACTGGATAATTCACCTTTTAAGCATTTGATTCTAAACTGCGTTATATCCAAAAGCACCCTTTTCAACGGAAAAGACACAATAGTCATCGATATTGCAGAGGAACAAATTGGAAACGATATCTTTGGATATCTTTCAACAATTTACTTGAGAGACAAATTTCGATTTTCCGGCCCATTTTATCCAGAGAAAAAACAGGGAAAGAATTTAGTATTATTATATAACCTGAATTGTCCATCCGGGCGGGCTATGGCAGATAAACTGATTTTTCTCGATATTCCCCTGAATCTGGTCATGCATAACTGGATTGATTGCAATTTCTGCATACTTGAACTTAATGCGACGGATAAAATCATTGAATCATTTAAAAACAAGTATCAATACATGCAGCGTTCAGCCATTTACTACCTTCTCTGTGGCAATGGCTTTTCTTTCGATGAACGTATGGAACTGAATAACCTTATTTATAAACACGATTTTGTAAAAGGCCTGTTTGAGGGTAAAGCTCGGAAAATTGAAAAACCAGAAAATGAAGACTCAACAGGAGACGAAACTATTAGCGGTCAACTATTAAAAAATATCAAACAGATTACTTTATATTATACTAATACCGCATTCGATCGAAAAATTGCTGAACGCATTAACGCGATACTTCTAAGTAAGGGAATAACGGTTTTGCTATCGGTTAGCAATGAAGATTATATTAATATTCATAATGCTCCGGATAAAAGATTTCTTATTCTTAATTCTACCTATAAAGATAAAAATAATGAGAGCGGCTTTAATTATTCGATGATCGCTTCAGCATTCAGGTCTGGTGTGCAGATAGATATACCAGACGAATTACATCCTGTGACCATTGAAGATATACAAAATAGTGAATCACTACTTTTCCTGTTTGAGATAAACCGCGTTTTATTTTATTCTCCTGGAATGAAAGGTCAAAAATCGATTGCCGATAACTGGATGCCAATAACCGCGGGACAGGAAAAAAAATGAGCGAAAAAAAACAAGGATTCAGCAGAAGATTCGCTGCTTTTTTCGCATTTGTTTTTATTGTGCCGGCAATTATTCTTTTTTATCTGCTTTACCTGGTAATTACAGATGAACTGAGGGGTATCCGAATTGAGGACCTCAGAAACCAGGAGGAAACACTCCTAAATACAGAGAAAAAACTCCAACTTAGGATTAATGGCGCTGTAAAGGAAATTAAAAGTTCTTCCGAGTATGCAGATCTGATCCTTAAATATCTGGATGATGAAGATCTATTTGAAACCGCAAAAAGTCTCGTTTACAACCTACACCCCCGCACAGGACTGGATGAGATAATCATCCTTAAAGCCGATGGAATTTTACTTGCCTCACTTCTCGAACCACTACGTTACGGCTTGGAATATAATGAATATGATAATTTAAATACAAACGAGCCGGTGTACAAGCTGATTCCATACGGAGATGGATTCAGGATCCTTTTCATTTCTTATGAGAAAATTAGAATCGATGAAGGGAAAGATATAGTACTCGGTGCCGGTAAATATATTACTGATGTCTGGGGAGAGGTGGATGGATATAACAGTCAGACTATGATGATTTGTAAATATAATGACAAATTTTATCGTCTTACATCCAGCCCGATGAAAAAAGAGATGCCGGTATACTCTGTATTTTTACTATTTGATATATCTCAATCTGATGTAAAAGACGGATTGGATATCACAAATTTTTCTATTAAGGATGAAACCGAGCTGGTTGTATCACTGGTTCCTGTTAGCAATCCATATCAGGGATTAAAAAACAAGTTTCTACTTTTTTCGACTGTCCTTATCCTGTTCGGGCTGGTTTTCGCTGTAATCTTTGGCCTCCTGGTCACACGTCCATTCGTGAAAAGACTTAACGAGTTACTATTTTCGATACGCCTGGCTTCTCTTGGAGATACGGAATCTTCCAGACTTCATTTTAAAACAGGAGACCAGATGGAGAAGATCGGAGGTGGTTTTAATTCGCTTGTGGATGAAATCGAACGCCAACAGAAAATAATGATCGAAGGTGAACGGCTGCGAGCATGGCGTGATATTGCCCGTAAGGTCGCGCATGAGATTAAAAATCCATTATCGCCTATACGAATATCTGCAGAAACTCTCTTGAAAGCATACAGAAAAAAACCGGAAAAATTTGAAACCCTTCTTGAGGAAAAAGTAAATATCATCTCTGAGGAAGTGGGAAGGATTGGAAAAACGGTCGATGAATTCGTTAGTTTCGCCAGGCTTCCAAAACCCGAAGTCAACAAAGGAGATATTAACGCCCTAATTGAGCGAATAGCCCTTCTATATGAAGACGATGAAAGAGTATCCCTGATAATTATTAAAGGTTTTGAGGGCGAGGCTATATTCGACGCATCCCAGATAAGCAGGGTTCTCCACAACCTGATTAAAAATGCTATAGAGGCTTTCGATAGTTATCCGGGGCGGATAGAAATTGAAACCGCTTTATCAGAAGGTTATAATAACCCAGCTTTAAAATTGACAGTCAAGGATGACGGAAGGGGAATGCCGCCGGAAATACGTGAACAGCTTTTCCAACCTTACTTTACAACGAAGAGTACAGGGACAGGTTTAGGGCTGCTGATATGTTACAATATCATTCATGAACATGGCGGTACAATTGAAATTGATAGTATAGTGAACGAGGGGACAGCAGTTACAATAACTTTACCCCTGAAAGAGAGTAATTATAGTGGTTAAACAGAGACAGATATTGGTTATCTTATTAATATCACTGATATTTATTGGTTGGACTTCTAAAACACATCAGAAGATTGTTGTAGAAGCAAGTAAGCTGACACCATATGAACTAAAACTTTTATTGACGCAGCATAAAAAAGCTGTGTTGGAAGGCGCAATAAGCCCACTCGGAGAGAAAAAGGGTGAAGAACATTTCCTTCTGGTCGATGGATCCTACGGCAAGGCTCATGAGATGATCGAGATGATGACAAAAAAATTGATCGCCGATATGCGTGCTCGCAAGATTACCCTGGAACAATTCTGCTTCGAGATGGGAAAAATATCTCACTATGTTGCTGAGGTAAACAATCCTATTCTTACAGGAGATACAGCCCGGCGGGCGAACTGGATTTATACAAAATTTGTACAATATACAGATTCTCAATTAAGTAAATTTATCCTGTCGTTTGATGGTTATAAAAACATACATCTTGAAAAAGGAGACTATCAGGGATTCGCAATAGCATCGGCTATACGTTCTTCAAAATTATTCTCCGGTTTATATGCCTCCTATCAGCAGGCAAGAGTAAAAAAGAACGGCTTTATGTTTGATGACCGTTCTATCCCGTTTGCAGCAGCATCGTTAAGCTACAATTATTCTGTAACGGATACAGCGCGTATATGGTACTATATCTGGAAAGAATTGACTGGAAATACTGATTTTGCCCCCTATGATGACACATCCCCGAAGAAAAAATGAAATAGACTTCCTTCTTCAGCGTTATTCATAATGAATATATAAGGAATTTATAAATGATAGTAAAAGTTGACTGGAAAAATGAAATAAGCGATATGGCTCTTGAGGCAGAAGGCCCATCCGGCCATAAGGTATTGATGGATTCAGCTAGTGGATTCGGCGGAAAAGATACAGGCCCCAGGCCTATGGAATTACTCCTTATGGGCTTAGGCGGTTGCACAGCGATGGATATACTTTCAATCTTGAGAAAAAAAAGACAGGAAGTTCATTCACTTGAAATCGAAGTAGACGGGACAAGAAACGAAGACTTCCCGAAAGAATATACCTCGGTTGAACTTCGATATAAAATTCGCGGAAAAAATATTGATCCCTCCGCTGTTGAGAGGGCAATTGAACTTTCACAGGAGAAATATTGCGGGGCAGCGGAAACGTTCCGTTCGTCATGCGCCGTTAAACATACTTACGAAATAATAGAGTAAGGAATGACCAAACAGGAAAGACAGCGCCTTACACAAATCGTTACCTGCGCCGGTTGAGCGGCTAAGCTAGCTCCTCAGGTATTGGAGGAGGTGCTTCAACAGTTGCCGGTGGTTGAAGATGAGCGAATGCTCATCAAGGAGAGTTCCATGGACGATGCGGGAGCGTATCTCATGGACGATGGGACTGTTATGCTTCAGAGCGCTGATTTCTTCACTCCTGTTGTAGATGATCCTTATGATTTCGGCTGGATATCCGCTGTAAATTCTTTCAGCGATATTTATGCGATGGGCGGAACACCAAGAACCGCACTTAACTTAATGGGCTGGCCTTCTACCGGGCTGGATAACTCTATTCTTGTTGATATTTTAAAGGGAAGCGCTGCAGCAATACGCGAATCCGGCGCACTACCGATGGGCGGACATACTATTAAATCACCCGAACTTTTCTTTGGACTTTCAGTGACCGGTTTTGTTGAGAAAAAAAACCTGAAACTCAACAATACAGGTAAAGAAGGAGATATACTCGTTCTCACCAAACCTCTCGGCACCGGCGCTCTCACCACCGCCCTGAAACAGGGAATGGTAGAAGAGAATTCTCTTGGGGTGGTTATAGCAAATATGAAACATCTGAATAAAAACGCAGCTGAGGCCGCAGTAAAAGCCAATGCCAACGCCGTTACAGATGTAACCGGTTTCGGTCTGCTCGGGCATCTGCACGAAATGCTGATAGAGACGGAACTCTCAGCTATCATCAATTATGACAAAGTGCCTTTCCTCGATGGAGCTGTCAACCTTATCGAAAAAGGTGCCGTTCCTGGCGGAACAAAAGCAAACAGGGCACATTGCAGTAAGTTTACTATCTTTGGCGAGAAGCTTAGCGAAGCTGAGAAATTCAGCGTGTGTGATCCTCAAACTTCCGGAGGCCTGCTGATTGCCGTAAATGAAAAAAACCTGCCTGATCTCCTTAAACTGTTAGAGGGAGAACCCACTGCAGCGGTAATCGGCAGTTTAAAAAAAGATAACAGTAATACAATCACAGTTTCCCGTGATTAGCTAATATAAATGGAAGGTTGAGAGTTTGAACAGGGCTGTATTTCTCGATAGAGATGGAACGCTCAACAAAGAGGTAAATTACCTCCATTCTGCAAATGACCTCGAACTTCTCCCTGGTTCAGCATCAGCTGTGAAGATTCTCAATGAAGCTGGATTTAAAGTCATTATAATTACTAATCAATCGGGCATTGCCAGAGGGATCCTGGATGAAACCGATCTTAAAAATATTCATGAAAAATTAATTTCACTTTTAGAAACTGAAGGCGCCCGGATTGATGGAATTTATTACTGCCCCCATCACCCGACAGAAGGAACTGGTAAGTACACAAAGATTTGCGATTGCAGGAAACCTCTTGCAGGATTATTCATTCAAGCGGCTGAAGAATTTGATATTGACCTGAAATCATCTTTTTTTGTAGGTGATAAACTTGCAGATATCAGGATGGCGCCTGTCCGGGGAGGAAAATCGATTTTAGTAAAAACCGGGTACGGTTTGAGCGAAATGGAATTACTGAAAAGTGACCACGAATCCTTTAAACCGGATTATATTGCCGAAAATCTACTCGCTGCTGCCGGATTGATCATAGAACTTACCAAAGGGGAGTGATAAAATTGAATCGGAAAAAAATGCTGATTGTCCGTCTTAGCTCCTTTGGTGATATCATCCATTCCGCGCCTGCCGTTATGTTATTAAAAAATCATTTAACTGAATATAGCTTTGATTGGGCGGTAGACAGTAGATTTGCCGGACTTGTAAACCTTTTCTCTGATGTAGACCTTATAATTAGGTTTGATCTGCACTCGATGAAAAAAGGATTTCATCCTAAAAATGCTATTCAGGAAATGCGACGTTTCAAGAAAGATCTTAGAAAAAATCATTATAGTACAGTGGTAGATTTCCAGGGGCTGATTAAAAGCGGGTATGTCTCTTACCTTTCGGGCGCCCGAGAAAAAGCAGGTTTTTCATTCCAAGCAGCAAGAGAAGGAGCAGCTGCAATCTTTTATAACCGGCGTTATCATGTGGATGAGAACGGGCAAAACGTAATAATAAAAAACCTTGTTCTTGCCGAGAAAATTATTCGTGATTTGGTTTCTCCTGATTTTTCATTGGATAGAAAAAAGGATTACAGCAAATACCTGGAACTGGTGAAACTCCGAGATTTTCCGGAGACCCGCAAAAAGCTTATAAAAAAACTAAACCTGGAGAAGTCATCAAAAAAACTCGCAGTTATACATCTCTCATCCAGTAATATAAACAAGGATTTACCTTTAGAGACTCAGAGTACGCTGGTGGATATGCTATTTAAAGACTACGGTTTTAATGTAATTCTATGCGGAACTGAAAAGGACAGCAAATTAGCTGGAGATATTATCAGTAAAACTGGAAAAAAGTGCCGATTTATCACAACATCAATTGAGGAATTAAAAGAGCTTATTGGGATGAGCAATCTTTTCTTTGGCCCTGATTCCGGTCCTTTACATCTTTCTGCCCTTATGATGAAGAATACTATTGGATTTTACGGCCCGACAAATCCTGAAAGAAACGGACCGATTGGGAAAAATGCTCGCATAGTAAGTGTAGATCCTTCATGCCGCTCTAAAGTATGCTGGAAGAAATGTAGAGACAATCAGTGCATGAAAAAAATTAAAATAGAAGATATAAAAAACGCCGTTGATGATCTTATATTAAGTTAATTCTGATTTGTCTTTGGTTTAGTTTTAGGTTTGGATTCCGGTTTTTTTTCTTTTTCTGGTTTAGAACCCGATTCCGTAGCTGATTTATTTTCCGACTCTTCTCTCTGGATTGCTTCATGTTTTGCTGCTAATTTAGCTATTGTCTCAACTATTTGGTCCCATTTCTGAATTATTTGTTCTTTATCCGCCTGGATTTTAATCGATTGATCGATAAAATAGAGGAACATTTTCTTCGAAAGAATTAAAAACTCCGCATCAATTTTTAATGAGTGTTCAAGAACAAATTCCAACCATAATTTTTGATCAGTTTCTGGATTTTTCTTTACAATCAGATCAATCTGAAGCTTTACAAATGTAAAGATTTTTGAAGCATAATTTTTGATATCTTCCCAGCGTTTTGTGAATTCTGCCTTTACGGTTTCTGTAAGATGAGGTTTAGTCCTCTCAAAAATCATCTGCATAAATTCGTCACCGATAGAGAAAAATATAGGATTCATCAAATGGATATTTTCACGTATAAACATGTAATATTCTGTCTGTTGTTCCGCTGTGGCACCGGGTACCATCTTAATACTAAGAAGTATAAATTCATTAAGTTTATTGATAAATTCAGGCGAGAGTTCAAATTGAGGTTTGTTGCTTTCAGATGATGAGTTTACCTCAGCCGAAGCGTTCTCTTTTTCTTTTTTAATCGAGGCAGGTTTTTTAGTATGAGTTTTTTTCTTATCTTCACTGCCATTATTATTTTTTTTAATCAGGATGCACCTCCTAGGATATTTGAGCTTTTACGCCGGCAATAATCAATTCCTTCATCTCTTTTACTGCTTGTTGGATACCTACATAAACCGATCTGGAAATTATCGTATGGCCGATACTCATTTCATACAGGCCTTTGATTTTCAAGATTTCGCTGACATTGTGATATGTAATGCCATGCCCGGCAGTAGCTTTTAAGCCTACCTGCACGGCATAATCAATAGCTTTCTGAATTCTTTCAATCTCCCATCTTTTATTCTTATCAGGCGCATCTGCCCATATCCCGGTATTAATTTCCACCATATCAGCACCGAGGCGTTTTGATTCACCGATTTGCTCAAGATCAGGATTGACAAAAATACATACCTTTATCCCCGCCTGCCGAAGTTTTTCAACCTGAGAACCAAGATTATCAAAGTTAGTTTTAACGTCCAGACCACCTTCTGTTGTAATCTCTTCCGGCCTTTCCGGTACAAGGGTAATAACATGTGGACGTTGCCCAAGCGCGATATTTACCATCTCATCGGTTGCTGCCATTTCAAGCGTGACCGGGATTATTATCGTGCTCTTAATAATTTGGAGATCCCTCTCGTTTATATGCCGTCTGTCGCTCCTGAGATGCACTGTAATACCATCAGCCATTGCCATTTGCGCTAAAAGCGCTGCCGTAACAGGATCGGGTTCATTGGTTTTCCTGGCTTCTCTTATTGTCGCCACATGGTCTACATTAACCGATAGCCTAACGGTCATAATCACTCTCCTTGTTAATTTCGGTATTCGCGATGTTTATTAGCTTTTGTGCGTATTCATTTATCTTATCGATATCCGCGCCTTCGATCATAACTCTGAGCAGTTTTTCAGTACCGGAATATCTGTTCACTATACGACCTTTTCCATTCAATTCACCCAGTATTTTATTTTCTTCAGCCTGGAAGGATTTGATTTGTTCCAGAGGAACTTTCTCTTTAACTTTAAGATTATACAAGACCTGGGGATATTTTGTAAGTAATCCTGCATGCTCCGAGAGCGATTTTCCACTTTCTGAGAGAATTTGAATCACTTTTAAAGCAGTCAAGATACCATCACCAGTTACCCCATGTTCCGCGAAAATAATATGGCCGGATTGTTCACCGCCAACAGGAGAACCTGTTTCATACATTTTCTGCCAGACATATTTATCCCCCACCGGAGTACGGTAAAAAGGAATATTCCGTTCTTTTAAAAATACTTCCAGGCCGAAATTTGCCATTACAGTGGAAACAATAGCCTTTCCGTTTAATTCACCACTGGATATTAAATATTCAGCTGTAAGAGCAAGAATATGGTCACCGTCAATCTCATTACCGGTTTCATCAACGAATAGCGCCCTGTCACCATCCCCATCAAAAGCAATTCCAAGATTGGCTTTATTGTTTATAACTTTATTTTTTAATAATTTCAGGTTTGTTGAACCGCAATTATCATTAATGTTGATACCATTAGGTTTATCGGCAATTACCGTTACACGCTCTGCATATGCCGAGAGAATTATCGAAGCAATATGGCTTGTTGCCCCATTAGCACAGTCTATAACGATATGCTCAAGCTTGTTTTTTATTTCTGTTTCAAACACATTCCTGAGATCATTAATATATGTTTTCTCAGTCTCAGCGCAGATGTCTTCCATCTCTTCTTTTTCAAGACAATCCAGATCCTTATTCGCAAGAGCGAAGAATTCCTGCTCAATCTTTCTTTCAACTTCAGAATCAGTTTTCCTTCCGCTGGAGTCAAAAAGTTTGATTCCGTTATCATCATAGGGGTTATGGCTGGCTGATATTACAATACCTATATGATATTCCGGCACAGTACGCATCATATAAGAAATAACCGGAGTTGGAATTACGCCGGCATCGTGCACTTTCACTCCACCCGCACAGAGCCCACGGGCTAGAGAATTCAGGATTCTTGTCCCGGACTCACGTGTATCCCTTCCGATAATTATATTTTTTTCGCCGTTCTTTAAAATTCCGGCAATAGCCACACCAAGTTTTTCGAGGCTTTTATCATCAAAGGGGTATTCATCCGCTTTGCCCCTGATTCCATCTGTTCCAAAAAGTTCATTCATTAGAGTTCCCGAATTTTTTTATATAAATATCTACTTTTCTTTGAGAGAAATGCTGGAACCTGCACTTGTCGTTGATTTCCTGTTTTATTATTTCCAGTTTCAAATCAGCCCTGAATTCCCGCATCGTAAGTTTATATCCTGTCAGATCAATCGCAACGGAAATATCTTCCTGCGTTATTTCGCCTGTATAATCCGCAGCACATAAAAATGTCACATTCACCGATTTTGGATTTATCTGGTACTGTTCCGGTGGCGATATTACCTGCACGGGGACATTATGCAGTACCCTTGTTTCCGCATTTTTTACAATGATAGTGCTTAAAATTATCGGCTCTTTGTTAACATTACGTACATTCAAATTCTCAAGCTGAAGCGGTGCATCTATGGAGAATGGCTCTTTCCTGTTGGTCAGGCTGATCAGGTCGGTTTCCAGTTTAACAATTGAATTTACTACGCTTTTGGCGCCTTCGATTTTAACAGTTGTAGGATGCAGTTCATATCGCAGTAAATCATAACCATTAGGAAGTTTGCCGGTGAAGTTTACATCTATCGGCACATCCCTGGTAATTTTTTGTTCAAGAATAAAGTGAAGCTTAGTAGGCTGAATATTACCTATTTCTACACCTGGTGGAGATTTCAGATATCTCTCGAGGTTCAAGAAAACCTCACCTTCTTGAAAATCAACATTCTTGAAGTCAAAATAAATCTGGTTTTTATCCAGCGTGTTTAATATTGTGCTGGACGCAAGAATACGAACAGTGACTTTATCTGGAAGGTATTCAACCGGATAAAGATTATTGGGTATTTTCAGATAAAGAGGTATTTCATATTCTTCAACCAATAATTGCCCTGCAACAAAATATAAACCAACCAGCGCGATTGCCAGGGATATAATCTTCAGCAAAAAGTTATGAAAAGGATTAAGGCCTTTTAAGAGTTTTTTTACATTCTTTTTTAATGTCGTATTTAGTTTGCCGTTTTCCATCCGCTTTACCTGCCTGCCTTCTTAAAAGATCTTTTGTATCGTTTAATTACCTCTTCAACATTTTCTTCCGGATCATCCTGGAGAGTAAGTATCTTTTGAAGGTTTTTAGCTATCAGGGGTTTGGTAATACTTCCATGCTGAGCGACGGATATCTCTCCTCTCTCTTCGGATACAATTATCACAATTGCATCTGTCTCTTCGGATATCCCGATAGCCGCCCGGTGACGTGTCCCCAATTCTCTACTCAACCTGGGGTTGACAGTAAGAGGCAGGTAGCAGGATGCCGCAATAATACGGTCTCCGCGTACAATGATTGCGCCGTCATGCATCGGCGAGTGCGGATTAAAAATCGTCAGTAGAAGGTCGTAGGACAGGTTTGCATCAACCCGGATCCCGGCTTCTATATAGTTTCTTAATCCTACTTTTCTCTCTAAAACAACAATCCCGCCGATTCTTTTTTCTGCCATGGTATTTACTGCATATATCAGGTCGTCGATAGTCTCCATGATGTTGGATTGTTTTGAAAAGAAACGGAATATTGGGTTTCGTGTTATATTACTGAAAAATGATCTGATTTCCGGCTGAAAAATGATAATCAGTATTAATCCGGCTGATGCAAAAAAGTATCGGAGTAACCAATTTAGAGTACGTAGTTCCAGGATATCCGAAAGGAAAAAAATCGCCAGGAAAACAGTCAATCCACTGATGATCTGAACCGCCCTTGTTCCCTTTACAAGGTTGAGCAAGGCATAGATTAAAGTAGTTACAATGAGGACATCTATAATATCAATGAATGTAACGCCACCCGATGTCAAGAATTCTATAAAACGCCCAATCATTCGTTTATACTCCTAACAGGCGCATCCAGGATGGATTTAGTCATTTTAATAACCCTTCTGGTGCGTTTAACATCATGTGTCCTTATAATATCAACTCCAAGGTGAGTTATTACACTGTCAACGGCTAGCGTCCCTTCGGTCCTGTTCTGGACATCCTGATCCAGGATAGCACCTATAAATGACTTTTTAGAAGCGCCGATCAGCAGGGGATACCCCATCTGTTTAAAAAAAGGCAGATTCCTCAGTATTTCAAGATTGTGATCCGGTGTTTTACCAAAGCCTATACCGGGATCGATAACTATTGATTCTGAGTCAACTCCAATATCCTGTAGATCTTTTGCGCTGTTCAGTAAAAAATTGTAAATATCGTCAAGCAGCGAATGATATTTTACCTCCACCTGCATGGTCTTCGGTGGCCCGAGGGTGTGCATAATTATCGTACCGGCTCCAGATTCGGATGCCACGGTTTTTATATCAGGATCAAAGTGAAACCCGCTTATGTCGTTAATGATCTCTGCACCGTTTTCAATTGCGAGTTTCGCAACCCCTGCTTTAGTCGTATCGATTGAAATTGGTTTATCAGTCAACTGACTGAGTTGACGGATTACAGGGATTACTCTGTCTATTTCTTCTTCCAGTGAAACAGGATCAGACCCGGGACGGGTCGATTCACCGCCTATATCAAGAATATCCGCGCCCTCATCCAGAAGATCAAGGGCATGTTTAACCGCTTCGTCCCGGTTGAAATACCTGCCTCCGTCAGAAAAGGAATCAGGAGTGACATTTACAATTCCCATTACCAGAGGAGCATCTTCAAAAGTGATGACCCTTTTACTGGTTCTGAAAATTGTCGTCATTTACTGTTATTCTTCCATTATCAGGCAGAGGCTGCGCCTTCCGCGCTGTTATCCTGTATGTTTACATCTTTCCTGCGGGTGTTTTTCTTTTGAGCTCGTTTTTCTTTAAGTGTTCCGGAATGTTCCTCGATTTTTTTATCAAGTTTTTTTCCGGCAATAAGAGTCTTGATATCTCCAGCATCCAGGGCTTCATATTTCAGTAAACCCTCAGCAATCCGTACTAGTGCTTCCTTATTTTCGCTGACTATCTTTGTTGCTCGCTTATGAGCTTCTTTTACGATTCTCATAATCTCTTCATCTATAAGAACGGCTGTTTTTTCACTGATTTCTTTTGATGTTCCGAATTCCTTACCAAGGAAAACCGATTCATCTTTTTTACCAAAAGTAAGAGGCCCTATTTTGGGACTCATTCCCCAATCCGTGACCATTTTTCTCGCGAGTTCAGTTACGCGCTCAAGATCGTTACCGGCTCCGGTAGTGGTGCATTTCAGGACCAGCTCCTCAGCGACTCTGCCGCCAAGCATAAATACAATCTGGTCTTCCAGGTACTTACGGTCATAGTTATGTTTATCATCTACCGGCAGTGTTTGCGTTACTCCAAGAGCCATACCCCTGGGGATGATCGTGGCTTTGTACACAGGGTCAGTATATTCAAGAAGGCTGCTGCAGAGAGCGTGTCCGGCTTCATGGTAAGCAGTAATCTTTTTTTCCTTCTCAGAAATAATCATACTTTTTCTGGCTGTGCCCATGAGAACTTTATCTTTTGCGTTCTCAAAATCATCCATTCCAACTTTCTTTTTATTTTCTCTTGCAGCAATAAGTGCGGCTTCATTAACCAGGTTCTCCAGGTCAGCACCGCTGAAACCAGGTGTTCCACGAGCAATAAGGGAGAGATCAACATCCTCATTGAGAGGAATTTTTCTTGTGTGAATCTTCAGTATACCTTCTCTACCGCCTATATCCGGGTTATGAACTACGACTCTGCGGTCAAACCTGCCAGGCCTCATCAATGCCGGGTCAAGTACATCCGGCCTGTTTGTGGCTGCAAGGATTATAACACCTTCATTGGATTCAAAGCCGTCAAGTTCAACAAGCAGCTGGTTCAGGGTCTGCTCGCGTTCGTCATGCCCACCGCCGAGCCCTGCGCCGCGGTGCCTACCAACTGCATCGATTTCATCGATGAAAATGATACACGGGGCATTTTTCTTTCCCTGGATAAACAGGTCACGTACCCTCGATGCGCCGACGCCAACAAACATCTCTACAAAGTCCGAACCGCTAATATAAAAGAAAGGTACATTTGCTTCGCCTGCGATTGCGCGGCCGAGTAATGTTTTACCGGTTCCCGGAGGCCCCATCAGCAGTACTCCCTTGGGGATTCTACCGCCGAGTTTTTTAAACTTTTGAGGCTCCTTAAGAAATTCTATAATCTCCTGCACTTCATCTTCGGCTTCATCCATCCCGGCGACATCATCGAAAGTTACCTTGTTGTGAAGCGAAGTAAACATTCTTGCCCGGCTTTTTCCAAAAGACATCGCTTTATTGCTTCCCCCTTGCATCTGCCTCATTATCAGTACCCAGATGAGCACAATAAAGATAAACGGGGCAAGCGATACCAATATCGTAAGCCAGCTGCTTCCAGTATCTTCCTCAGCAGAGATTTTAACTTTATTTCTTCTTAATATATCAATCAGCCGTTCGTACTCGGGAGCGGTTGTTTTAAATTTCGATTCATCGGTCATTTTACCGCTTATTGTATTACCAGTGATGAGTACAGAGGCAACTTCTTTCTTCTCAACCTTGTCCAGAAATTCGCTGAATGCCAAGTCCTTTTCTATCCCACCGCTGCCTATTGACAGTTTGTACATGAGGATAATCGCTACCAGGACGACAACCCAGGTCATTATGCTTTTCATATATTTGTTCACTGTTCGCACTCCTCCTGACCTATCAGTATACTATAAATATACAGTATATGAAAGTTCACTTTTAATATCATGAGTCTGTACAGTTTTAATACTGTACTTATATTCATACGATAATTAAGACGTTTTTATTTGCGTATTGTTTGAATGAATTTTAATTCTATCAAGCTTAAGCAATTGGTTTCAGAGGGATATTAACCTTAAATTTGCTCCCGATATTTTCCTTTGATTCCAATTCAATAACACCTCCATGAAGATCGATAATATGCTTCGCAAGCGCAAGGCCAAGCCCATATCCACCTTCACCTGCAGCGGCCGCCTGGAAGAATTCATCATAGATTTTATTGAGATTTTCTTCCGAGATGCCTCTCCCTGTATCATTTACCTGAATCATCAGATTGTTTTCATCATTGCTCAGAAAAAGCGCCACCTTACCGGATTCCGGTGTATACTTCACTGCATTACTTACCAGGTTGAAGATTACCTGCCTTAAACGTGGTCTGTCCGCTGTTACTACCGTTACAGTACAACTATTATTGGCTGTAAAGTCGATTCCTTTTTCGGATAGTAAAGGAAGGAATATTATCTTAACCTCCTCCAGGATATCCACAGGGTTAAAATTTGAATATTTTAATTCCAATTTGCCTGATTCTATTCTTGAAAGGTCAAGAAGTGTATCCATTAGATCAAGTAATACCTGGGAGGTCGATTTTATCTTCTGCATGTACCGCTGAACGTTTATATCCAGAGTTTTTTCGTAATAATTCGAGATAATATCGATAAACCCGATAATGGTCGCAATAGGAGTTTTTATTTCATGGCTTATGTTATGCAAATGACGGCTTTTAAAATCCGAAAGCTGGCGGAGTTCCTTTTCGAGTTCCTTTATCTCAGATATATTTTTAATATAACGGACGATTCCAGTCGCGCTGTCATTTTTTGTTTTGAGAAGCGAAGCCGAAATCAATGCAGGGAAGGTGTTACCATCCCTTGTTTTCAACACCGATTCAAAAGAATGTGTTTTCCCTCCACCTGCTATCAGAGATTCTTTCAAAGCCTCACCGTCATCTGGATTCACATATAAAAAATCGACAGTTTTATGAAATACCTCGTCAGGATCGTAACCGAACATCCTTGCTGCGCCGCCGTTAAAAAGCACAATCTTTCCGTTTGTATCGGTAGATATGACAGCATCGGTTGTTGATTCCAGTACAGATTCAAAATAATCTTTGATTTCCCTTGTTTTTTTATAAAGGAAAAACCTGTTCTCCCCAATTACATTCCCGTTTTCTTCAGTCTCCGGAGGTTCAAGCTTTATATCATTACTCAATTTCTCAAGAGCAAGTTTATCCCTGAACTGGTTGAATACTTCACTGAGATTCAACAGGTTCTGCAGCAGGTCATTGGGTTCATGATCCTCAACCCAGAACCAGAGATAGCGCTCAACATTGCTCAAGATCAATTGTACAGCTTTCAGGAATTTTGCAGGCTCTTCAGCTTTTAGTGTGTTTTCCCGGATATAATCGATGTAAGGCTGGTCGTTTCCTCCTGTAACCATATCCATCATAAAATCGATATGATCCTTTAGCTTGAATCCTTTTTTACCGAACATCGCGCTTAGCTGGTAATCAATGATAAGTCTGAAGAGATTCTCAAAAATATCTTTTTTAATAAACTTGGAATCTTTTTTTAGTTTTTCTATGATAGCTTTTTTCATATCACCATTTTTGAATTACTAAACTTGGATTAGGATAACTTTGAACACCTTATTTTTAACACAGCAAACCCATTGACTTCAAGTAAAAAGAATTTATAAAGCAAACAGTAGAAAAATCAGAGCAAATCCTGGAGTTTCTGGAGCATAGGCTCAGCATCTTTCCTGTTATAGAAAGTCTCGTATCTCCACTGAGGTAAAGGTTCGATGGTCATAAGCTCTGTTAGTAGCCTTTTCGCTTCTTTATATTTTTTCTCAGCCATCCTGGTCTCAGCCAGAAAAATCAATGTGTCAGGATTTTTCGGTTCAATAGCGTACGCCTTCTCAAGAAGTTCCGCTGATTCCTTCAAACTTCCGCCCACAATATTAGGCAAACGGAATTTAATTCTTCCCAGGACTCTATAACCGCCACCACCTGAGTACTTGTCATCAAGCTCAACAACTTTTTCAACATGTTGAATGACTTTTTTTATAGTAACCATTCCCCTGAAGACACCGTTTACATCACCCCATTTAGCGAGGTTAACGGCAAGCCAGTAATGGCCTTCCACACGGTTATCATTGATATCGATTGCTTTCTGGCCCCATGCAATCCCCTGGTTAAATGCTCTTTTTTGCTCAGATATTCGGGTGATTAAACGGCCCTTCATATAATAATTTCTGGATAACCTGAATATCGCTTCGTAGGATTCATTGTCAATACTCAGGGCTTTCATCAGCTTGTTTATCGCAAAAACTACTTCAACAACGTTTTTTCTTCTGTAGTAAAGCTTATCTGAATCTTCGATCTGGACTCTCAGTTCCTTAGGAAGGGTCATTAGTATTGTTCGCGTATCTGTAGTGTGAAATTCTGTTGAGTCACCATGCCCACCGGATACAGAATCATCCGAAAGAGTACCCTCCATTTTCAAAGGTTTCCTGGGCTGGAAGATGCGGACTTCTATCTCTTCGTCACTTTCACCGGTTTTGGTACGGATTTTTTCCTTGAGGCGTTTTAAAACTTCTTTTGTTATTGTATTCCCGGGAAGTATATCATCAGCAGACTTCGCAATTACAAGAGCTTCCTCGTCGTTACCTTTTATCTCCGTACTTTCCGCCCTGGTGATAATACTTCTTATCCGCTGGTTTTTTTCTTTTAACAGCTGATTTTCAGCTTTTTTATGCAAAGTATGCAGCAATTTATTATCGGGGTTTGTTCTTTGCGCCCTCTTTAATACCGATATTGCCTCTTCGGTTCTTTCCTCATCCATCAATCTTTGCGCTTCTTCGATCATGTATTTAGCTTCGGCAATTGTGCTGCTGGATTCTTCCATTTTTATTCCACTGATCAGTAACTTTGCAGTGTGGAGGTCGGAAATCATTTCATCCAGCTCCTGGTAACGTTTCATCGGATTTTTTTCGAGCGCTCTCATTACTATACATTCCACTTCGAAAGGAATATTTAGTTTAAGGGATTCGAATACCGGTGGTTCTGTATTAGCTATTTTATACATAACTGAGCTGATTGAATTTGCCTGGAATGGTTTACGCCCGCTTAACAATTGGTACATGATAACACCAAGAGAGAATATATCGCTCCTGTTATCGATTTTCTGACTGAGTACCTGTTCCGGTGACATATAATCCGGTGTACCTACCAGAGTACCTGTTTTAGTAATATGAGAAGATTCGAGATGCGCTATCCCAAAATCCGTTATTTTTACATCCTTGTTTTCCAGCAGCATTATATTTGCCGGTTTGATATCTCTATGAATCACATTATGAGAATGAGCATATTTCAATCCCTCTGCAATCTTCATAATAATATCTAGTTTATATTCGAGATCTAACTCTTTCTCCTCATCGATGATTTTTTTTAAATCTTCACCCTTGAGAAGTTCCATAACGATGAAATATTTCTTACTATCTTCACCAAAATCATGGATTGTAACGATATTTGGATGATTCAGAAGAGCTGCGGCTTTAGCTTCGTTTTTAAACCTGGCGACCATCTGTTCATCAGCCACAAGGTTTTCATTCATAACTTTAACCGCCACCGGCCTGTCGAGATTTTCATCAATTCCGAGGTAAATAATACCCATTGAACCGCGTTGAATCTCCCCGTCTATTTTATATTTTCCGATTTTTTCCATACCACGCCTGATTTTGGCTATTATAATATCCTATAAGCTATTAGCAAGGATATTTTTTTGTTACTGTTCTATTAAATTTCTGATAATGTTAATATAAATCGCTTTATAATTTCACTATTGCTTGACCTGTTTTATGACTTTAGGATATAATTTTTTATAATTTTAATCGGAGTATTGGGGATGTATTGTTGGAAATGCGGGGCTCATAATGACAGCACCAGCCGTTTCTGTATCAAATGCGGGACTGATTTAGCAAAAGGCCAATTAACAAAACAGAGACCAGTTGAAGAACTACCTCTAGAACAGTCCTCGCCGATTGAACCCCCATCTCAAGAGTATTACAATGATTCTCCTGCAATCAGGCCAGCAGCTATTCAAACTCCTATTGATGTCTCTGCGGAAGTTGTAACTGAAGCTATTCAATCACCGAAAGGTTTAATCGGCAATCGTTACAGGATTGAAGGAGAACTCGGGCGAGGCGGAAGAGGTGTTGTATTCAAAGCATATGATGTTGAGCTCGAGATATATATTGCTATAAAATTTTTACCGCCGGAATTAGCAGCGGATCAAGCTGCTGTAGAAGAACTCAAAACAGAAGCAAAAGCAGCAATGATGCTGTCTCATCCAAATATTGTGAGGCTTCATAATTTTGAAGATTTAAGCGGATATAAATTTATTACAATGGAGCTCATCAATGGCCCGACCCTTGATGAAATGTTGCAAAGACGGAAACAATTTACATTGACGGAAGCTATCCAGTACAGCGCTCAAGTATTGGATGGCCTTGATTTTGCGCATAAAAAAGGTGTTATACACAGAGATATAAAGCCATCTAACTTGATGAAAACTCCTGATGGGGTTATTAAAATCACAGATTACGGAATCGCATCAATCATTAACGAATCGATTAAAAAAGTAAGTTCAGAATTTGTTATCGGCACCCCAAGATACATGTCCCCGGAGCAGTTGCTGGGCAAACCTCTGGATAATCGTACTGATATATACTCTTACGGTATTGTTTTATACGAATTTCTAAACGGATCACCTCCTTTTAAATCAGGAGGCCTTGAATACCAGATAATCAATTCCGATCCGCCACCGCTTCAGAATGTTCCTGAGAAAGTTAATTATATAATCGGTAAAGCGCTGGCAAAGAAACGGGAAGATCGCTGGGAAACTGCAAAACAGTTTTCTGATGCACTGGAAGATAAAATCAAAATTGTGCTTCCAACGGAAGGCCCGGTTAAAGAAACCGTCGCTGAAAAGTTTAAATCCTCCGTGCAGGATATCAGCTCGGGATTAAAATCAGCCATCAAGGAATCAAAACAACAAGCCCGCCGGACAAAACTTGAACGTCGCAAAGAAGTTTTTGATAAAAAGAAAAGGCTCCCGGTTTTTATTGAATCATCTATATTCAGATACTCGATTATCTCTCTTTGGTTATTAAGCTCGATGCTTTTCTTCCCCTTTAAAATCAATGTCTCAGGCCTGAATGAATCGCTTTATCTTTTATCGCTTTTTATGCAGGCAGTAATATTCGGACTGTTGACTTACTCGAGATGGATCGGTGCCCTGGCCGCAGGTGCTTTACCACTCACGGGGTATCTTATTTCATTTTCTGAATCTCATTCTTTTGTAATGGAACAAGGATTCGCCGCTCTTATCGTTTTAGCCATTATGAACGCTTTTGTAGCCGCGTTTGTAGCGCACATGAAGCTTTATAAAAACTATGACATTAAGAAATTTTGGCAGGGAAGAGATGCTTTTGTGTTCTGGTTTGTCGTTATTGGTGGTCTATTCCTGATTCCAATCCTGGAAGATTTTACAAAACTGGGCCTTACGCACGCTGCCGTATTTGGGTATGTCCTGGTAATTTCGTTATTCGTTATAAAAGGTTATAACAGTTTTCTGTTCCCATTTATCACACTGACCTTATTTTCTTTCTCCAGGCTTGGTTTTGATAATTTTATGGGTATCTTTGTCGGCGATACTCGTGTATTGACAATTGGAAATGAAATAATTTCTATTCCTAGTTTTAAAACCCTGATTTGGGAACTTACCCTGCTAACCGGTGTATTAAGCCTGGTGCTTGTTCTTTGCGGATTTATATTTAGATATTTTTCAACGGTAGTTAATTTTGTCGGAAAAACGATAGTCGGAATTATATTAATTGGATTATGTTTATATGCTTACCTCATTTGGATATCCAAAGATGTCTACATTAACACCAAGGTATTGGTTCCAGCAGGGGAGATTCGTATAGGCCTGAGCGAGGAAGAGGCAATCAATCTTTCCAATTTATATAACTGGGATCTCGACAAATTTGCGCCAGAGCTTCCCGGGTTAGTTAAATCCAACGAAGCATTTTATATAGACAGGTATGAAGTCACAAACCGTCAATATAAAGAATTTGTGGATGTGACCGGCCATCCTGCTCCGGAGCACTGGCCTGGCGGAGAATTCCCCTTCTCTAATGACTTCGACCCAGTTGTCGGTATTTCCCTTGAAGATGCAAAGGCATACGCCAAGTTCAGGGGTGGCCGCCTCCCGACTGAGAGTGAATGGATGCTTGCCGCTGGAGGTAACTATCGAATTCTATTCCCCTGGGGGAATGATTTGGAAACCAGTTTTCCGATCAGCACAGTTTTATCTTCGCCTGCGAACAACCAGGAAGCTAATTACATTCAATCAGCAACGGTCGGATGGTTTTTTACAGATTTAAGCCCATTCGGCTGTTTCGATATGGGTGGTAATGTTATGGAATGGGTTGATGATCCTTATGAACCGTTTCCCGGAAACACCAAGATAAATCTCGAACCAGACTTCGATAAAAAATATCACCTGGTTAAGGGCGGATCATATAATCATCCAATCATTAACTCAAGAATCAGTTCCAGGTTCGGTATCCCGGCAGATGCCAAAAAATTAGATGTAGGCTTCAGGTGCGTCTATGATATTGACAAGAAAAGAGGTAATGGGGCAAAGCATGATGGATGACAGAAGAAAATACCAGCGATTCGATAAAGAAATTCGCGTTATAATGAAATATGAATCACTTGATCATTTTGTCAAAGCTGTAACTGAAAATGTATCTCTTGGAGGAATGTGTCTGAGCCTCAGATACGATCCAAATATCAGAATAGGTAGAATCCTTAACCTTCAATTCGAACTGGAAGGATTTCCTGACATAGTAGAGATTAAAGCGCTGGTAAAATGGACATCCGATCCTGATAATGATGGAATATTTCAGGTGGGGATTGAATTTACGCAATTGGACAATCCAGAAATGCGCACCCTGAAAGAAAGGCTTCAGGGATTGCTTGATAAAAAGCAGTAAATCAAACCATAACAAATGACTGAAAATCACCGTTTTCTTAGAATTGATGTTCTAAATGTCGAGATTAATAATCTTGACTATGAACGCACAAAAAGCGTAGCGCTTTTCTGTGCTTTTTATTCAATGGGGAGAGCATATCGGACAAGAATTGTTCTCAACATCGAAGAACAGAAAAAGATGACGGAAAAATTCTTTCGCAAGCTTGTCGCTGAAATAGAAGAAAAAACAAAAAGAACTGAATCTATAGTCGCAGATCAATTTTTACTGGCTAACAGGGAAAGAATTGAAGAAGAGCTAAGAGATTTCTTTTTAAAAATACGCCTTGGCCAGGAAAAAAGTATTGAGGGGCGACTTTCTAAATTTGACCTGGCAATGATTTCTACAAACAGGTTAGACTTTTATAATCCTGAATACAGTCTTAATAATAAAAGCCTCAAAGAAAAGGTTGAAATTCTTTTAAAAAAAACCAGATCGGATATTAATGATGGATTTTTTGTTCCGGCAAAGGACTTACTGGAAAAGATTTTAATACTTGATAGGGACAATACTGAAGCTTATGCCTTAAAAGGCGCATGCCACAGGGAACTTGGTGAGATTAAAGATGCGGAGTTCGCTTTTAAAAAATGGTTGGAGCTCTCCCAACCAGATGATGCAATTCCTTATTTTAATTATGGCGATATATTGATACGCCAGAAAAAATACTATGACGCTGAAAAAATATATGAGTCTTACCTGAAAATATTCCCAAATGAATTCAATGGGCTTCTTGAGCTGGCCCAGGTTCGATATCTGGGCAATGGTGATTATCTTAGTGTTATGGACAAGCTCAATAAAATTGATCCGGAGCATTTTAGGAATGAAATCTTAGGGAGTTTTATTTTCTCACTCGATTCCCATGCAGATGAAGAATTACTGGACAGTAAATTGGCAGCAGCGTTTCTTGATATCGAACCGGAACTTGTAAGAAATCTTACAGATAAAGATATTATCCCACATGAAATGGTTGAAGGGGAGCCGGTTTTCAACAGAGAAGAACTTGAATCCTGGGCCAAGGTAATAAACCGATTCAATCTGTTGGATATCCACCTGTCGATAAAACAAGAATCAATCGAAGAGCTGAAGAGATTAAGATCAACTCTTTCCGAAAGCATAAAAATTAAAGCGGCTCTTAGTAAAAGAGGTAAATTGACAGGCCGTCAGAGAAAGAAGAAAATTCTTGAAGAATTCGGCCAACAAAACCTGTTCGATAAATCCTGATGATTCTCCATGAGAGATACCTTTTAAGCAATGAAAGCTAACCTACAACCTGCAAGTATAGAAGATATTCTTGTAATGATGACTATAGACCGGCAATGTTTTCCAGCGGGAGAAGCATTTTCACTAGAGGAATTTTATTTTTATCTGTATTATCTGGATTCCATTTCCCTTATTTACCGCGATAAGTCTAAAATCCTCGGCTTTATAATATTTTCTAAACTAGATGAATATTGGGAACTGGTAACCCTTGATATCAAACCTGAGGAACAGGGAAAAGGAATTGGTACTTATCTGTTAAAAGAAGGCTTTGAAAAGGTCAAAGAACGATCATCCGGACCTGTATATCTACATGTTAGAGTGGATAATGAGAAAGCTATTAATCTTTACCGTAAGTTCGGATTTAATGTTGTTAAAACCGTAAAGAATTATTATAATAATAGACAAGATGCTTACCTGATGCACAAGGAGTGATAAGATGATAGACTTAAAAGAGAAAGTCGTTCTAATTACTGGAGCTTCAAGAGGAATCGGTGCTGCCTCCGCTTTGCTGTTTGCTGAAGCGGGAGCAAAAGTAATTATCAACTACAATACAAATCTGCAAAAAGCCCGTACTGTAGCAAAAAGAATCGAAAAGATTCAGGATAATTGCGAGGTAACCGTAATTAAAGCTGATGTTTCTGATAAGGCATCGGTCAGCAAAATGTTTGCTAAGATTCGAGATAAATTCGGAAGACTGGATATACTGGTTAACAATGCCGGGATCTGGCAGATGGCGCCGATAATTTCCATTACCGATGAGGAACTGAGAGCGACAATAGAAACCAATTTCATTGGGACAGTCAATTGCATCAGAGAAGCGGCAAACCTAATGAGGGAAAATGGTACAGGAGTAATAGTAAATGTTTCGTCCACCGCCGCGAGACGGGGAGAAGCTTTTTATTCCCATTATTCATCATCGAAAGCTGCTTTACACGGGCTGACAAAATCTCTCGCTGTCGAACTTGCTCCTTATAATATTCGTGTAAACGCTATTGCTCCGGGTTGGGTTAACACTGATATGTCCAAGAAAGCAATTCAAGAAAAGGGATCAAAAATCAGAGAAAAGATACCCCTCGGAAGAATAGCTGAACCGGAAGATATTGCCGGGCCGATATTGTTCCTTTGTTCAGATTTAGCAAGGTTTGTTAATGGAGCTATACTTGATGTCAATGGCGGTAGCGTACTGGTAGACTAATTCTGTTTTTTCACCTATAATGAATTAAAAAGGTTTCGGAGTATTACATGGAAATAACATATTGGGGCGTAAGGGGCAGTATTCCAGTTCCAAGTACACAGGAATTCAGCACGAAGAAATACGGCGGAAATACAATATGCCTTGAAGTTCGTAGCTCCGATGGCGAACTGATTATAATCGACGGCGGAACCGGTTTACGTTCTCTCGGAAGAGATATGCTTCAGCAGGGATTCGGAGGACTTCAACAATGTAAAGCTACGATGTTTTTCTCACATGGTCATTGGGATCATATTCAAGGTTTTCCTTTTTTCATACCCAATTTTCATAAAACCAATACTTTTGAAATATATGGTTTTAAAAATACCAACAGAAGCCTTGAAAATCACCTGCGCCTTCAACAGATGACACCAAACTTCCCGGTTGCATTAGAAGAAATGGGGGCAAAATTTCATTTTCATGAATTACGTAATTGGCATTCGATTGATACCGGAGGGATTAAAGTAACGCCTTTTCCATTGAATCATCCTGGAGGTTGTTTTGGTTTCGTACTCGACGAAGGCAATTCAAAGTTTGTATTTGCAACCGATACGGAACACTACTCGGATAAAATTGATGAGAATATACTAAAAGCAGCTCACAAAGCAAATGTGCTGGTTTATGATGCCATGTATACACCAGAAGAATATGAAGGGATCAACGAACCATCTCATAAGGGTTGGGGGCATTCCACTTTCGTTGCAGCAATTGATACAGCAATTGCCGCTGAAGTGGATGAACTGGTTCTTTTTCATCATGATCCCGATAAAAACGATTACCGGTTAGACCTTTTATACAAAAGAGCTCTCAATTACCTGAACAGAATGAAAAACGAAAAGAAAAGAGCGAAAAAATTGCGCGTAAAAATGGCTGTTGAGGGTTTGAACCAGATTATCTAAATCCTTGATTTCAGCCTATATAATATTTTTATTCCGGATTGGGATTTAATTGAAGAATATAATTTTCGCTACCGCTGGACATATTGACCACGGAAAAAGCGCGTTGATAAGAATCCTGACCGGTACTGATACTGACAGGCTGGTCGAGGAAAAAAAACGCGGAATCACAATAGATCTTGGCTATGCCAATATAACCCTTGATGATACGAGAATTCATTTTATCGATGTCCCTGGCCATGAAAAATTTATCCGCAATATGCTTGCAGGGGCGGGGACAGTACAAGCCCTTCTTTTAGTAATCGCCGCGAATTCCGGAATCATGCCTCAAACTGTTGAACATTTCGAGATTGCCCGCTTATTAGGTATCCAACATGGTATTATTGCGATTACGAAAACTGATCTTTCTCCAAGCGCTGATACAACTGAAGAAATGATAAAAGGAGTAAAAGAATTTATAAAAGGGTCATTTCTTGAAAATGCACCAATAGTAAAAATCAGCTCTCTTTCGCAAACTGGATTCGATGTTTTAAAAAGGGCTTTAATAGATATTGCCTCTGAAATCCCTGAATTATCAACAGAAGGGTATTTCAGAATGCCTATCGACCGCTCGTTCAGTATAAAAGGATATGGAACTGTTGTTACCGGTTCAGTAATAAACGGATATATTGGCAAAAACGATAGAGTCGAAAAATTACCGGGAAAAGAAAAATATACAATCCGCAATATTCAGGTTTTCGGGAATATGACAGATCGGGCTTCAGCAGGCCAAAGGGCAGCGCTTAATATGCAAGGCTCATCTGTAGAAGATTTTAAAAGAGGTGACATCTTTACCAATCCGGATTGTTTCGATGTTTCAGATATCTTCGATGCAGAAGTCGAATTTCTGGGACGAGTTGACAAACTAATAGGAAAAGACCGCAGAATTAAATTTTATCACCTCTCAAGAGAAATCAGGGGAAAGATAAAACTGATAGGTGATAATAATCTGATACGTGGTGAAACCGGATTCGCAAGAATTGCTCTTGATGAACCAGCGTTTCTTTTACCTGGTGATAGATTTATTCTTCGGCGAGAAACACCAATAGAAACAATCGGTGGCGGCATTGTTTTATTTACGGGAAAAGTAAAACGGGATCGTAATTTACTGGATGAGTATTACAAAAAATTTCAGTTACAGGATTTAAATTATATCCTGATAAGTCATCTTAATGAAAAAGGTGCCGATGGTCTAAAAATTAACGAAATTCGCTCTCGCACCGGTCTTGATATAGATTTAATAAAAAATATTTTCTTTAAACTTCAAAGGGAAGATAAGATAATCTCAATCCAGGAAAGTGATAAATATTATTCTTCTGATGTCATCAGCAAACTTCAGAAAAAATTAAAGATATACCTCAAGAATCAATTTCAATTATCTTCACAACCAATCGAAATCGGTTCATTAAAAAAGCAAATCGCTCCTTTGATTTCTGAAGAACTTTTAAAACACATACTGAATAAACTTGAAGAGAATGGTGAGATTAAACTTGAAGATTTTCTGATAATTCCAGCAAGTTCTGCAACTGAATTTACTGATAAGAAAAAAACTCTGGAGCTTATACTCGAAGAATTTCTTCTCTCTTCCGGCTTTACACCACCTAAACGAATTGATATTCCCCAGTTGCTCGGACATGATAAACAAGATATTGAAATTGCATTGAAAAATCTTTTAAATAACAAAAAAGCAGTAAAAATCTCTAGAGAATACATAATTTCTGCTTTAAAGATCACCGAAGTAATCTCATCACTTCAGGATTTAGCAGACAGCGACCGGATTATCGAAATAAATGCGATTAAAGAAAAATTTAATATTTCCAGAAAATATACAATCCCGCTGTTAGAATACCTGGATACAAACGGATACACGCGCCGATTGCCGGATGGGAAAAGACAGCTTCTTTAAAAGGTTTACATTATGTCTTGATAATCTGACATCTCGATTTTATAATGTAATATAATACTTAAGTGGGGTAACCATGAGAAATTTCACAATTTTTTTCAGCATAATCTTTCTATTTGCCACCGTGATGCAAGCGATGGTGGCCGAGACAGTAACATTTAAATCGGGCGGCTTCGAAGAGATAAACCTCTCTGGTGATCTTATTTATAATGCCGATAAAATTGATGCTCCAGCAGTCATCATGTGTCATCCACATCCAGAAGGTGGAGGATCTAAAGATATCCCGATATATTTAGCAATTGCCGACAAGCTCTCAAGAGCAGGTTACACAGTCCTCCGTTTCGATTTCCGTGGAGTGGGCAAATCCGAAGGTCAATTTGGTGAAGGAGAAGAGGGTGAAAATGATGTCAGAGGAGCAGTATCCTATTTATTATCTCACCCTGTTTTAAAACCCTCAAAAATATTCCTATTTGGATATTCATATGGCGCAGGCACAGCATTTCGTGTTTCTTTATTTGATTCCAGGATCAATGGAACTGTACTTATAGGCCTTCCAACGGTTTATTTCACGAATTTTGTTGAGTACAAGAGTATTAATAATCCAAATGTACCGATGAAAATAATAATAGGCGCTGAGGATTTCCTTTCTAAGGGTATGGTAACTGCAATGAGACCTTATATCCAAAAAACTTTTCATAAATACACGCTTATTAAAATACCCGGGGAAAACCATAGCTTCTCTAAAAGCTGGGAAGGAATAATTGCCAGCACACTGGAATTCCTTGAAAAATATTCTAA
>JAFGBY010000005.1 GCA_016932915.1 Acidobacteriota bacterium
GGTCAACGGTTTTCGAGACCGCCCCGTTCAACCGCTCCGGCACCCCTCCAGGAAAGCATAAGTTACACTAAAGATATACGCAGGTCAATCAAGTTTTAGAGTAATCAGGAAGAAATGGGAAGGATAAATCCAGTTAGTTTTTTTAGAATAATACCAATTTCTATTTAGGCTTCATTACCTGGTCACAGCAAACCAGGTAGCCGAACCCACCCTGAACAACGACTACAACTGCGCCGCATTTTTCACAGATATATTCTTCGCCGACATCAGTAGGCATTTATCCCTCAAAACCTCAAGAGATTAATTAGCAACGCCCCAATCGATAACCCAGCAAATAGCGCCGCAATAGACCAAATGATTGTCATATTTGTTTCCAGGTTCAGAACTGGGAATAAAATAAGTACCATCAGTAAAATAACAGCTACGGGAAAGAATAACAAGATAGAGCGCCCGATATATTGCATAATTTTACGCTGTTTTTTAAGGCCAAGGTTCTGGAAAGCTTCAATAGCATATTTTATCCGCTGACTAATCGTAAAGGCTTGTTCGAGAAGGATCTCCCAGCGGTAAACGAGCCTCTCGATCTCAGCTGCCTTAAATGGGTCTTTTTTCTGTTTTGCTTCATTAAACGCGGCAAGATGTTCAATAATCGCGCGGCTGTCGAGAAATTCCTTGTATAATGTATCTGATGCCTCTTTTATCTTCATGTATTGTATTATATCAAAGTTTTCGAAACCCTCTTTTTCCTCGAAATGGATATCATCCAACCTGGCTTCCCAACCGTTCACTACCCGTTTTGCCTCTTCATTAATCCTCAGCAACAATCTTATCATGAGTAATTCAGGGTCTTCCTGCACCAGCTCCGGTTTCCCCTCTATAGATTTCACAAGTCCACTCTGCCAGGGCTGTTCTCCTCGCCTCACTGTAACTATATATCCAGGAGAAAAGAAAATGGAAACAGGTTGTATTGAATACGAACTTGCAGTTTCATTCAGCAACACGGTTTTTATCACATAAGCGATTTCACCACTGCTTGTTTCAAGTACATTCGGCGAATATGGCTGCAACGCCGTCTCAAGAAGGTTCACATCAATCGATAATTCGTCATGCAGCATTTTAATACCTTCTCCGCTGGGGGCAGGAAGGTCAATCCAGAGGAATCCGCTTTTCTTTTTAAGACTGTTTTTAACTTCCCCGAGTTTGATAACAGTCAGACCGTCCTTTTTTGTAATAAAATAGAAGTTCATATAAGTTCATCCATTGTTGACAGATTATACATTCAGACAATCATGAGTGCAAGGTCAACCTTCCACTCAAACTCAGCTTGGATAAAACGGCCAGAAATAAGGAATAAGCAATGTAGCGATTAAAACAAACAGGATATTAAGTGGCAAGCCGACCCTTACATAGTCTATGAATCGATAGTTTCCGGGGCCATAGACGAGGATATTGGTATTATACCCGATCGGTGTCGCAAAACTTGCCGAAGCGCCAAAGGTCACAGCAATGATAAACGGCTTTGGGTCCAGGTTCATCTGTATTGCAGTCGTGATGGCAATAGGGGTCAATAATATCGCAACCGCATTATTAGTAAGAAAAGCAGTAGCCACTGTCGTAAACAGGTAAAAGACACCCAGCAGGATAACAGGGCCTAGAGGTTTGACAAGGTCAACAAGTTCTCCAGCGACCATTTTATCCAGCCCGGTCTTGCTCATTGCGCCGCCCAATGCAATCATGCCTGCAATCAGGATAAGCACCGGAAGATTGAGTGATTTATACGCGGTTTTAATCGACAGGCATCCCGAGAGCACCATCGCCATCGCGCCCAGCACTGTTACAAACGGTATCGGCAATATCTGGATTGTGAGCAAAGTAGCCACTGCAAGAGTGATCCCGATAGCCCAGGGGGCTTTTTTTCGGTTGATAACAGTTTTATGGATACCGGTCATCAGAGCAAAGTTCTCAAAATCGGCAACATTATCAATCGAGTTCTCGTTACCGAACACCAGTAATATATCACCTACTTTCAGACGGATATCAGTAATCTTTGAACGCAGATGAACACCTTTCCTCTGCAGAGCAAGGACCGAGATATCGTAACGTGCTTTCAGCTTCAGGTCATTTATGGTGCGGTCGACGTATTCACTGCCCTGGGTAATCAGTAGTTCGCCCAACCTTGCGTCTTTACGTGTGAATTCGAGTTCGCCTTGCTCCAACATCGGAAGCATCTTCAACCCCTCGGATTCCCGAAGAGAGATGATGTCATTTATATCGCCCTTAAAAAGCAGGATGTCATGCGGTTGCACAACGATATTATCCAATGGTGGCCAGATAATCTCCTCTCCCCTGATTACCTCGAAGATTGTGATCTTGTACTTCTTCAAAAAATCGGACTGGTTCAGGACTTTGCCGATAAGCGGGGAATTCTCCCTAACCTGTATCTCGGTAACGAAGTCCTTTTGTTGCTGCGTGCCCATGTATGTGGAAACTGTTGGATGATCCGGTAGAAGTTTCCGCCCGACAGTCACCATATATAAAATACCGACAACAAGGAAAATAACACCTATCTTTGAGAACTCGAACATAGTCAGAGCACCGTATCCCAAATTTTCGGAGATATTACTGACCAGGATATTGGTCGACGTACCAATCAACGAACATGTGCCGCCGAAAATCGAGGCAAAGGAAACCGGGATAAGGAACTTGGATGCGCTGATATTATTCTCGGATGCGATGCCGAGCGCAATCGGGATGAAGATAACAACAATTGGAGTATTGTTCACGAAAATAGAGAATATCCCGACTACCGCCATCATCAGGAAGAGCATCTTGGTGATGTCTCCCTTGGAGACGTCGATAATCTTCCTGCCGACGAAAGTTACCGCGCCGGTTTTCAGCAGGCCTTCGCTTATTATAAAAAGTGATGCAATCGTTATTACCGCCGGGTTGGCAAACCCCATCAATGCCTCGGATGAAGTAAGTACCTTTGTCCCCATCAGGCTTAAAATTACCAACAGTGCGACGACATCGACTGTAAAAATCTCAAGGATGAAAAATATACTGGATAAAACAATAACAATAGATACAACAAGCTGTCCGAAATCCATCTACCTTACCCTTCATTTAGCAACGGTTATTATAAACCAAATAAATATAAACAATATAGAGATTAATCTTAATTCTCGCCATATTATTAAAAAATAGAGTAATATTGCTTATACATTTTAATAAAGAAGTTTACCTATTAAGAGTTTCATTGTTATAATCTCTCTATGGAATACAGACCGACAAGAGATAATTTTGATATACCGGTTCCAGGGTATGAGGATCAAACAATAAACGGCGAGATCCATTACCCGGCTGATGCGCCGGTATCGCGGCTGGTGATACTTATCCCCGGATTTCTCGGATATGTAGGGTGGGGATTTTATCCTCACATCGTCAAAAAGTTAGTTAAAAAGAACTTCACGGTGGTCTCGTTCAATCACAGCACCGGCGGCTCGTATTACGCCACACGGCCATACACAAAACTTAAAAACCTCGAGCAGATGTCTATACAACGGGATATAGACGACATCGGGTTTATAATCCACTACATCAAGAACCTGACGGATGAGCGGATCCGCCGGATAAATTATAACGGCATCATCCTTGTGGGCCACAGCAAAGGTGGCGGCATCGCCGGGTTGTACGCTGCGAATGATAGATCGGTTAAGATTATCGTCTCCATTAACGGCATCTCGGATTTTATCCGTGTTCCTAAGGAGAAGGTGGATGAGATCATCGAGCAGGGCTTTAAAGAACACCAGATACCGGGCACCATGGTAAAGATCAAGGTGGATAAAAAATTCTGGATGGAGCTGGTTGAAAATCCTCAGAAATACTCCGTTCCTGATGCATATAAAAAATCGCAGGCCCGCTGCCTCTTCGTCCAGGGTACACTGGACGATAAAGTCGACCCGGGCGAATCAGTCTCGATGCATGAGGCGATCCCCGAACGCTCAGAACTATGGAAAATAGACGGTATGGACCACAACCTCGGCTGTAACCCGGTCTGCTTTCCTCTTCCACCGGACACAGATAAACTAGTGGACGATATCATCGCCTGGATCGTAAAACGAGACCGGGGAGAGTAATGGACATCCGGGAACTCCATCCCTGGAATCTGACACCTGCAGAAGCGATCGCGCTACAAAAAGAATTAAAAGAAAAACTGAAATTCAGGCCGTTCAAATCCTCCCCCAGATATATAGCCGGGGTCGATATCTCAGCAAATCTTTTCTCTCATCATGTCTATGCCGCAGCCGTCGTCTGGGATAGGGAGGAAAACAAAGTCATAGAAACCGCTTTTGCCGAGGGCGATGCGCTGATGCCGTACATCCCCGGCCTGCTCTCGTTCCGTGAGAGCCCATTTATCCTTCAGGCACTTAAGCAGATAAAAACGAAAGTAGACATTGTCCTCGTGGATGGTCACGGCTATGCCCATCCCCGTAGGCTCGGTATCGCATCCCATATCGGTCTTTTTGTAGACGTTCCGACCATCGGCTGCGCTAAGAAAAAACTGGTTGGAGAATATACTGAACTCGGAAACGAAAAGGGCAGCCTTTCTAATATAACCGACAAGAACGAGATAATCGGCGCTGTATTCCGTTCGAGGACAGGTGTCAAACCGATCTTCATCTCCCCCGGGAATAATATAGACCTCACTTCATCTATTGCTGTCATTAAGCAAACCCTCCTGAAATACCGCATCCCGGAGCCCTTGCGCGAGGCTCACAGACATTCAAATATTTTCAGAAAAAAATAATCAAGGGTTAAATGACCCACTTGATTTTCCATAAAAATATGTCACAATTAATATCCAAACTATGGTTGGGAAGTATCCCATTAAAAGCACTTATGAAAAAACTGAAGATACTCCTGATAGAGGACAATAAGGATTTATCTGAAAGCTTGCGCGAGTTTATAGAAAAACTCGGCTATGAACCTACAACTGCGCTCACAGGCCAGAGCGGGTTGAACCTGTTACTCACTAACCAGTTCCAACTCGCCTTGCTCGACCTGAATCTCCCCGACCTCACCGGCCTCGAGATCCTGGAGAAAATCCAGGACAAGGATATCTCCACCCCAATTATAATAATGACCGGTTTTCACTCCGTCGAATCCGCAGTGAAAGCAATGAAGCTCGGCGCCGAGGATTACCTGAAGAAGCCGCTCAATGCACTTGAACTAAAACTCATCATCGAAAAAATCCTGGAGAAATCCAACATGGAGCGGGAAATCAGCCTTCTGCAAAGTAAACTTGGCCTCGAGGAACAATCGGATAAATTCATCGGCTACAGCGACGCAATGAAGGAAGTCCTACGGATAGTTGATAAGGTTGCCAAGAACGACCAGACGACGATCCTGCTGACAGGGGAAAGCGGGACCGGGAAAACGGTTATCGCTAGGATTATTCATGATAACTCTCCACGAAAGAAAAACCCCTTCATCAACGTGACCTGCTCTGCAATAAGTGAACAGCTCCTCGAAAGCGAGCTGATGGGCCACAAGAAAGGTGCATTCACAGACGCAGTAAGCGATAAAAGAGGCCTGCTGGAACTTGCCGATACAGGGACTATCTTCCTGGATGAAATCGGGGATATGAGCATGAACCTGCAGGCGAAGATTCTTCGTGTGCTCGAAGACAAAACCTTCCGTCGCGTCGGCGGTCTGCATGATATAACAGTGGATACCCGAATAATCGCTGCTACAAACCGGAACCTGGAAGAGCTGGTTAAAACCAATGACTTCCGTGAGGATCTATACTATCGACTCAATGTAATTCAGATTAAGATCCCACCGCTCCGCGAAAGGGAAGAAGATATTCCGCTTCTAGTGCAATATTTCCTCGATAAATTCAATAAAGACCTCAGCAGGAAGATAAAAAAGATCACTCCGGCAGCTATGCAGATGTTGAAGGATTATCATTGGCCCGGTAACTTGAGGGAACTGAGGAATGTAATCGAAAGAACAGTCCTGCTTGCGAATAATGATATTATCGGGGCTGATGATCTGCCTACTTCGATACAGAACAAAGAAAGAAATCCGATCAGTACGAAAGACTTTATGTTGCCGGATGCGGGGATCGACCTTCATGAATTCGAAAAAAATATTCTTCTCCAAGCACTGGATAAAGCGGGTGGTAACGTCTCCCGCGCTGCCAGGTACCTTTCAATCGGCAGGGATAAAATGCGTTATCGCCTCAAGAAATTCGGGATTGACATTCCTGAATAATCTCGCTAATCACACTATTCTTATAAAAGCTGGAAAACAGCTCCTTGCTGATATAATATGTTCGCCATTATAAAGGGTGAATTATGTTCCAGACTGAACCGATTTATTTTATCCAATCAATCGCAAACGATGCAGTTACAGCAATCTTCAATTTTATCTCATCTCTTGGGTCAATGGCTATACTTTCGATATTACTTCTAGTATTAATGTTCGGCATCGATTTCAGAAAAGGCTTCCTGCTAATACAGACTGCTATGCTGACAATATCTGTAACTGGGTTTTTTAAGGAGATATTCGCACTGCCGCGCCCATTCATGATAGACTCCAACCTTATGCTCGAAGGTGTGAAATATTCCGACCCGGCTGATTTCAAGACGACCGGCGCAACCTCATTTTTTGGAGCGCTTCCCGGTGATATCATCCAGTATTATCGAAACCTTGGCGGTGATATCGGCTGGGGGTTGCCATCAGGCCACTCAAGTGGAGCGATAGCGGTATGGGGATCGATTGCAACCCTATTCAGAAAAACATGGGTATTGGTTATTTCCTGCCTGATGATAATTCTGCTCCCGCTCTCCAGGGTTTATCAGGGCAAACATTTCCTTGCTGATATCTTCGCAGGGCTCCTGCTTGGTGGATTAATCCTGCTTGGTATGTATTTTTTCTCCTTCAGGGATGATAAATACTTAAGACATTTTGAATATCTAAAAGATGTTTATAAGAAGAAATTCAACATGATCCTGCTACCGGCAATCGCTATTCTTGTTCCACTGATATTTGGAGCTTTCCTGGGCGGCAGCTATACTGTTGCTGGCCTATGGGCAGGATTGAACTTGGCGGTATTGCTGATGTATAGATTTATAAAAGATGATTCAGCCACATTAGGCAAGCGAATCTTACGAGCACTGATAACAATAGCGATATTCTATGTCATCCGGTTGATAATCGGGGAGATCCCGACGCCAAAGGTTTCAAACTTTACATTCATGATCAAGTTTATTTCCGGTT
Organism: Acidobacteriota bacterium; assembly: GCA_016932915.1. Taxonomy (GTDB): domain Bacteria; phylum Acidobacteriota; class DATKUA01; order JAFGBY01; family JAFGBY01; genus JAFGBY01. Next base: position 7,285 of record JAFGBY010000005.1, read on the forward strand.
TCCTTATTTTGTTTTTAACTATTTCAGCATCAATTTGGATTAATCTTAAACTGAAACTATTTTCCGGCGTTTCAGAATAATATGCAGGAGGTACTATGAAGGTGTTTATATTCTGGGTAGCACTGTTTTCGATTTTCTCATTCGGGTTTTTAGCAAATGGACAATCATTAAAAAAGGAATTGGAACCTTTGACTTTTTTCCTCGGAGAGTGGGACGGTTCGGGCAAAGCGCCTGAGGGTCCATCAGCGCTAACAAGGAATTATGAAGTAATATTGGATGGTAATTTCATCCGTATGGAAAATTCTGCTCTCTTTAACCCGGCAAAAAAAGGTGATAATCCACCACACGAAGACTTTGGAGTATTCAGTTATGATAAAACCAGGAACAAAATTGTATTCCGCCAGTTTTTATCCGAGGGATTTGTAAACCAGTACACTGTCGATATCCGCGACGGTGGAAAGACAATCATCATGGAGACCGAATCGATCGAAAATCTGGGTGCAGGTTTTAAGGCACGTTACGAAATTAAAATATTCGGTCCAAACAGTTTTTCGGAAGACTTCTATCTATCGTCACCGGGAAAAGAATCGAAATGCCTGATCAAAAACAAATTCGAAAGAATGGAATCGGAGTAAATCATATGGTTAAACCAGGTAATCCTTTATATTCAATATAAAATCTTCGATCTCATCCCGGACCCTTTGGTAAAAGCCGAAGGCTTCGTCCTCGCTTTTCGCCTCCCGTGCCAGGACTGGGGGATCTTCGAAACCTTTATGGATGAGCTTTACCTTAGCCGGAAAAAAGGGGCAATTCTCACGCGCGCTGTCACAAACCGTGATTACATAGTCGAATTCCATTTTCCCGAAATCATCCACTGATTTTGATTTATGCGAGGAGATATCAACTCCGGATTCTGACATCACTTTGACAGCTCGAGGATCAAGTTTTCCTGGTGCTGTTCCTGCTGAATAAGCATCATATCTATCTGAAAAATAATGTCGGAGCCAACCTTCCGCCATCTGGCTCCGGCACGAATTCCCGGTACATAAAAAGAGAATTTTTCTTCTATCATTCATGCAGTTTTAACCTAACCCAATTTTTATACTATTCTGTCTTCACATTGCTGAATAAGTTGAAGCAATAGTTCATCCGTTAAATTTAAATTACCTTTTTTAATTCCGTAATCTGTCAGACGGATATGCTCGAATTCATTAAATCCTGAATTGACAAGACTACGTTTTGTACAATCAAGAGAACAACCGTCAATAGCTAATATTTTGGATGCAGATTCTGTAGATTTGAGAATACCAGAAACACTTCCACCAAGGCCGGCCATGCAAAACATTGTACCTGTTCCGTTTCGATTAATTTGTCTGGCTATTCTATCAGAGAGTTCTCCTACATCAGCTGCTCCCGAACAGGAAAAAACCAATTTCGGGCCTGAGCAACACACGCATTCATCTTTATTATTCATCTGGATACCTAAACTAAAAACTTCTTAATTTGTTCTGGAGTCAGCACTTTCCCGGCAAATTTCACATCACCATCCACAACCAGCGCGGGAGTCATCATTACGCCGTATTCTACGATCTCGCCGATATCCTCCACTTTACTGATTGTGCAATCCAGTTGCAGGTCTTCAACAGCTTTTTTAACATTTTCGTGCAGAATCCTGCATTTTGGACAACCGGTACCAAGTATCTCTATTTTCATTTTTCTTTTCTCCTATACTATAGCCCCGAAAAAGAGGCCAGAAATAGTCGCCATGATTATTACTAGCATTATGTAAACAACAGTCTTTTTATTCCCAAGTACGCTACGGATTACCAGCATATTCGGCAGACTGAGAGCCGGCCCAGCCAGGAGCAGCGCCAGCGCCGGTCCTTGGCCCATGCCGCTACCTAGCAGTACTTCGATTATCGGAACCTCGGTTAATGTCGCAAAATACATGAATGCGCCTACAACCGAAGCAAAGAGATTCGATAGTATTGAATTCCCGCCTACAGCTCCTGAAACCCATCCGGAAGGTATCAACCCCTCGCTATCAGGCCGGCCGAGCAGAGCGCCGGCAATAAGCACGCCGAAGAACAGGAGTGGAATAATCTGCGCTGCGAATTCCCAGGAGGCATCGAACCACTCCCTCCCTTCTCCTTTCCCGAAGAAGAGAACAAGTGAAATCCCGACAATAGCAACCGCGAAAGTTATCATAGGTCTATCAGGCACAATGACTGCTGTTGCTATAGTAAAAACAACAACAGAAAGAAGTTTAATTAATCCCATCTTAAACCAGGAATGAAGCATCCAGAATAGAAAGAAACCAAATATAGATGTAATAATCCATTTGGAATTGAATATCATATTCCAGAATCCATCGATATTTTCTTTATCAAATCCCCAGTTGGCAAAAATCAGTATTCCTACCAGCACTGCGAAGAAAAGGGAGGTCTGGGCCAAGCTTCTGCCTTGTTCATCCATTGTCTGCGCGCTTTTACCTTTAACGCGGTTTTCTTCTTCTTTACAGAAAATTAGGTGCATCAATAATCCAATAATAATACTGAATAGTATTGCGCCTATCGCCCGGGCAAGCCCTATTTTCCAGCCCAACACCTTTGCGGTTAGAATAATCGCAAGTACATTTATCGCTGGGCCTGCATAAAGAAACGCCGTTGCCGGTCCGATGCCCGCACCCATACGGTAAATTCCGGCGAATAGCGGTAAGACCGTACACGAACAAACAGCAAGTATCGAGCCTGAAACGGATGCGACACCATATGCTATCGGCTTTTTCGCTGTCGGCCCGAGATATTTCATAACGGCGTTCTGCCTGATGAATACAGCTATCGCCCCGGCAATGAAAAACGCAGGCAGCAGACATAAGACAACATGCTCCCTCGCATACCACTTCGCCAGGTACAAAGCTTCCGAGATTGCATTATCGAATCTTGCACTGCCAACCGGAAGATAAAACAGAGCAAAAAATACTATTATAAAAAGGACAAGCCTTTTCCATTCATTTTTCCAATCCATCTTATTCTCATCTTTCTTCTTTATTATTCGGAACGCAAGATAGCGATTTTTTCTCAATCGTCTTTAATTTTTCAAAATCATTCAAAACTTCTTCACTATCCTTTAAAGATTCAATTATCCACTCTAAGAATGATCCCACCTCTGGGATCTTCGAACTCTCATCCAGTTGGTAATGGATCCATCTGCCATCTTTTCGGTATTTTATAAGGCCGGCATTTTTTAATATTGAAAGATGCTTTGATACTGTGGATGGTGCAAGTTCCAGCATCTCGGTTATCTGGCATACACAGAGTTCACCCCTGGCAAGAGCCAGCACTATCCTCACTCTATTTTCATCCGCTAACGCTTTCATTATATTTATAGTGTTCCGCATAAAAATCCTCATAGTTTCAGTAGTTGAAAATCTAGATTTGTATTTTAAAAATATAGATCAAGGATAGATAAATACCGGCAACAATAAAAATAATTCCCGTAATCCTTCGAGCCCATATTTCAAAATCTTTAACTTTATTAAATAGCTTACTGATTCCTTGAGCGCTAAAAGAAATCACAACAGCAAAAATTATAACCGGCAGAGCTGTTCCAACACCAAATGAAACGGCCATCAAGGAAGAAGCTTTTGTCTGCATTACCATAGGTATAAAACTGCCGAAATAGATCGCCGCGGAGACCGGACAGAAAGAAAGTGCAAAAATGATCCCAAGTAAAAACGCGCCGATTATCCCAAGATTAGCGAGCTTCTCAGTTTTCAGCCTATCAGAAAATTGTAAATTAATTTTCAATGTAATCATTTCCAACAAAATCATGCCAATAAAAATCAAGAGCGGGCCCAAGACGGTATTCAGATATTTCTGGAGGATTTTAGATATCCAGGGAGATGACATTATCCCTGCTACCAATAAAACTGTTAACAGGATGTATACAAGTACCCGTCCTAATGTATACGACAGGCTTGAAAAAAGAACGTTTTTTGAATTTGTTACTTTTCTGGAAGTATAAGATATTGCAGCAATGTTGGTCGCTAGAGGGCATGGGCTGATGGAAGTAAGTACACCAAACCAGAACGCCGTTGCAATACCCAGTATTATATCGCCCATTTTTATCCTCTCAAAAATGCGCCTATCTCATTTACTAAATATTCCTCAAAAGCGTTTCTATTCCGTACAAGTGTCCAAACTTTTGGAAGAGCAACCCATTTAGTAATATTATTTCCCGATTTCTCTACAAGCACCATCGTGCTGGAATGCAATTCAAATGTATTGATAAAATGTTCATTCTCGGGCAGGTCTACATTGACAGTCTTCCATAACAGTTTATTCTCGTTAAGCTCGATAGAATATCTCGTTTTGATAATTTCAGCAGCATATTCTTCTATTGTTTTACATGTATGACAACGCCGTGTTCCATGAAAATAATACAGTTCGATTATCCTATTATCAACCTGTTGAACGTTCTCCTCAGGTTTTGTTATCTCTTCAGACTCGGCTTTTTTCTCAGCAACTTTAGCAGTGTTTTTTTCCTGCTGAACTACTGGTTCCTTATCCTTTTCAATATTTACTTTTTCTAAACCACTTTCATTTATAATATTCTTATCTTGAGTCCCATTTTTAGAAACTTCATTAACTTTTTTTTCTTGATCAGTGTTTTTATCCACCTGCAATACTATGAATACACAACAGGCAACAATAAAAAGAATCAACACCCATTTAATAATATTCTTCATATTCACTCCCGGTTTGGATAAGTTATCCATTATTTTTTTAATAAACTTTAGCACTCATCATTTCTATATTTCGCCACATAACGAAATATAATCAGGGCTTTAATTATTGTCAACAGATAAAACATTAAAAAAATTAAGTATTAGACATCGAAAAGAACGGTTGACAGCCGAACAATGAATCTATTAGTATCATTCATTATAGATGTTTAATTATGAGGTCATTAATGATTGTTAAGAATACATTATCGCGTTCTATTAATAAGATACTTGGACTGATTAACTTGAGATTAGTAAAAAAATCCAGCTGGATGGATTTAAACCATGAATTAGCCAAATTTTACGCAGAGCAGAGAGATACTGCTAAGAGATATGGACTAGATGAAGAAGAATTCCTGAAGATGTTATATGAATTACTCCTCGAGAGAGTACCGGATCAGGAAGGAATGCAGTATTACCTGACCCAGATAAAAGATGGAAAATCGAACCGCGAAATTGTTGAATCCATAGTAGAATCTGATGAATTTATAGAAAATTTTCTCAGAGAAGTCTCTTATCGTTATGGAGACGATACAATCCCGAAATTCACAAATATTATAAAAAACGCTCAGGTTCCATACCTGCTCCATAAAGCGCGTCTGGAAATGATAAAAACTCTCCTACCCAGAGCTGAGAAAATACTTGATCTCGGCGGAGCAGATTCCAGTGATCCCCGAGGCGCGTTGATGGCACATGGTTATTCTTATATTCCAGGCGAGGTTTCAATTATCGATCTTCCTCCAGATGAAAGATTCGAACCAGTAAAAGACCCAACTGAAGGCAATGATGTTATAATCGCCGGTCAGACGGTAATAAAGTATTACTACCAGTCAATGGCCGATCTTTCAAATTTCCCTGATAATTCTTTCGATCTGGTGTGGTGCGGAGAATCAATTGAACATATAACCAAACAAGAGACAGAAAAAATGCTCTCAGATATCCAGCGTATCCTCAAAGACGGTGGTCATTTCTGTTTTGATACACCAAACAGGGCAATTACAGAACTTCAGGTGGGCAAGAAGCATTTTATCCATCCGGAGCACAAATATGAATATAGATATGATGAAATGAAAGATATCCTTAAAAAACTGGGTATGAAAATCGCAAAAACCCAGGGTATAGTTAATATGAAGAAATCACTTAAAAAAGAAGAATTCCTGGTGGATGAATTCATTGATGGCATTGATGACGGCATTAATAACCATCCCGAGAGTTCATATCTCTTTTATTTCTGCATTCAAAAATAAAAATCAGAAGAAAAAGATAAGTTTTAATCCCATTTCAGCTTGACAGGATTTAAAACAGGGCTTATATTTGAACATGTATTGAACTTGTTCAATACATGTTCAGGAGATATGATATGGCAGATAAACATGACACAGATGAATCAAGAGCAAAATTAATGGATGCCGCTTTGTCTATTCTAAAAGATAGAGTAGATCCCGCAAAAGTGACAACCCGCATGATCGCTGCAAAAGCCGGTGTCGGAATCGGGCTTATAAACTACCATTTCGGGAGTAAGGATAACCTTTTAAATGAAGCTGTATCGCGGGATATGGCAATTATAGCCAATGGAATTACATCAAATAATCAAAACCTGGATAATCCGAGAGAGGGCTTAATAGACCTGTTAAAACAGACATCCAAAACAGCAGCCGATAATCCTGAACTGACGAAAATTCCGATTTACCACGAATTAATTAAAGGCAGGCCTAACACAGCAGACTACCTACTCCCCTACCTCAAGAAAATCTTCGGAACATCAAAGACCGAGACCGAACTAAAAGCGCTTGCGTACGTCTTAATAAGCGCATTGCAAATAATATTTTTAAGATCGGATATTTTTAAGGAATATACAGGAATTGATATTCTTGATGACGCGCAAAGAAATGTAGCTATTGAAATGCTAGTTAATAATATTATCCGGATACCGGAGAGAGAGATAGGATATGAAAAACAGGAAGACATCTACCTATATTGATATATTTAATAATGATATAAAAAATCTTTTTAAGAACGCTATAAAAATCACATTAAAAAATCCTTCGCAGGCCTTGTTCTTTTTACGCAGTTTAATCTCACAGAAGAAAGCAGCGGGAATGAGAAGGATCTGGGATAAAAAAGGCATTCATGTACCTCCTTTTCTAATCTATTCGATAACCAACCGCTGCAACCTCAAATGCGCCGGGTGTTATATGCATGCCCACAAACGCCATTCAGAACAAGAAATGGAACGGGATAAAATAGAAAAATTGCTTTCCGAAGCAAGGGAACTTGGTTCCTGGATTGTTTTAATTGCCGGCGGAGAACCTTTTGTGCGTAACGACCTTCTGGAAATAATAGGGATGTACCCTGAAATAACATTCCCGGTTTTCACTAATGGTATGCTGCTGAACAGGGATACTATTAGAGATATTAAACAGATGAAAAACCTTGTACCTGTGATAAGCATCGAAGGATTTAAAAACGAAACTGATTTCAGGCGCGGTTCCGGGGTGTTTGAACATCTCCAGGGAGTATTCACCGAAATGAAGAAGCAAAGATTGTTCTGGGGCATTTCGCTTACCGCCACCAGAAGCAATTTTGATATTATCACAGGAGATGAATTCCTGTCTGAACTCATCGGATCCGGATGCCAGCTTTTCTTCTTCGTAGAATATGTGCCGATTGAAGAGAAAACAGAACACCTTATACTGGAAGAATCGCAGAGGGCAAAACTCATCCACCTTGTTACAGAATTAAAAAGCCGTTACCCAGGCCTATTTATCACTCTGCCTGGAGATGAAGAAGATTTCGGTGGTTGCCTTGCAGCCGGGAGGGGATTCATTCACATCAGCCCAAGTGGGAATGTAGAACCCTGCCCATTCGCTCCCTACACTGCTGATAATCTTGAAAACATGAGCCTGAAAGAAGCCCTGAACTCCGAATTCCTGAAAAAAATCCAGGAAAACCATGAATACCTCAGCGAATCGGAAGGTGGCTGCGCCCTGTGGACAAACAGAGAGTGGGTAAAATCGCTAATAGGGTAATACAATCTATATTTCTTATATATTCTCGCAGGCAAAAGAAGTGAGTTCTATCAGATAAACATAGAATAATTCCGCTTTTCACTCGTACTACATGCATATATAGGTAAGAGGTATGTTTTACAAAAGAGCGGTTATCTTATTCATTCTTGGTTTTATTTTATCCTCCCTCAAAATTGTCGGCGACGAGA
>JAFGBY010000032.1 GCA_016932915.1 Acidobacteriota bacterium
TATGAATTCATGCGGCATTTCCTGCCGTGGTTGCCGCTGCTTTTTATTGCGCTATATTTCTTTTTCCGTAGAAAAGGGAACAGAGAAAAGAGTTATTCCTTACTTCTACTCATCTTTGGCACATTGCCGATAATTATTCTCAGCTTCACCGGCGATAAAGCAGCGCGTTACATTCTCTTTACATACCCTGTATTTCTCCTGTTTACCGCTCTGAACATATTTGAAAAGGTAAAACCGGAGGTACAGGAAAAACTGATGGTAACTGCGATCGTGATACTGGTTCTACTTTCTGCATATGTAATTATCCGCCCGATCGACCTTACAAAAATCGAGAATGAGGATTACATTATCCTGGAGCAGGATATCGAAGAAGGGCGATTTACTCCCGGCAACACTGATTTATTTCATTTTGGTATCGATTATAACGGGAACATGCGAGCCCTGATTTATTACACCGGGATCAAGATGAGGGGGCTTCTAACGGATGTCTCTGCGGTTCAGAAAAGGGCAGAGGACAAGGAACCGTTTTATCTGATAGTCGAAAACCGGGATTATAAAAACGAAAACTATTTCAAAACTCAAATGCGGGTTCTCCTGAATCTTAAAAACAGAAAAATCCTGATGCCGAAGTTATAGCCGTCATTTCGAGCGCAGCGAAGCAATCTGTTAAATAAGGATTATAACAACCGCCATACCCAGGATAACAGCCAGATCAAATGTTGCATCAATCCAGTACAGCTTCCATGAGGCGCGTTCGAAAAGTACAGCATTGAGTCTCGATATTGCCTCGAACCCTATCCAAATTAGTAATGCAGCCAGTAGAGCTTTTGGTATAGAGATAATTCCTAATCCCGCAAAGAGGTTCGCCAGGATAAATCCCATTATCAGGGATCCAATAAAAGAAAGCACCATGGATTGAATTGCTTTTTTCTGCGCGGCTTCTTCTTCCTTTTTTGTCCATTTCATCTCATCTTTCCAAGGTTTCAGGAAAAGAAGATTGTACCAGAGAAATCCCATGAACAGGTTGACAACTCCGCAGAGGAATATTGCCAGAAAAGGTATTTTAGTTAAGAACATTTAAGATACCTCCATAAGTTTATAAAATGTTTGACACCAAAAGGTAGATAAAACTTATATCGAATATCTATTTATATCAATACTTTCAATAAGTGTTTTCGAACAGAGAGGTAGTATTAATTGCCATGATATACTTCAAGCCGCTTCTATTGCCTTCGCGTTTTTTACTTTTTCTGTTGTTTTAGCCAGGGTATTAATAATTTTCAGCTCCCTGATAAATAATATTGCTGTAAGTATCAACGCCAGAGAATCTGCCATGGGGAATGCCATCCAAACTCCGTCAAGTTTGAAGAATTTTGGCAGGATAAGCATTGCCGGAAGCACAAATGCCACCTGCCTGGCCATTGCCAGGATTATCGCCGGTATCGCTTTGCCCAGCGCCTGGAACAGACCTGTCGCTATTGTAACCATCCCCAGGAATGGGAACAGCAGCATAGTTATCCTCAGTGCATGAGCCCCGAGATCAAGTAAAGCTTCTTCCTTACTGAAAATCGATATCAGCTCTCTTGGTATGAGCATCATTATGCTGAATACAATGACAGAGTACACAGTTGTCCACCTGAGCGAAATTTTTATAGCCTCCTGAAGCCTGTCTATCTTTTTTGCACCGTAGTTAAATCCGGCTATAGGCTGGAAACCTTGTACTACGCCCATCAGAGGCATGAATGAAAACATGCTCAATCGGTGGATCACACCAAAAGTCGAGATAGCGAGCGCACCGCCGTAAAAGCCTAGAAGGTGATTCATTACAATTACTATTACACTTCCTGCGCCCATCCGGATAAAAGCCGGTGAACCGACTGCGAGTATCTCTTTGACGATCCTCATATTCAGAATAAAATTTTTCACACGATATCGGACAAGGCTTTGACCAAAGAGAAAGTAGATAAGTATATAAGTTGCGGTTGATATCTGCGAAATAACGGTAGCAATTGCAGCGCCTTTTACTCCCATCCTCAGAACAACAACGAAAAATGCATCGAGGACAATATTCATCGCTCCCGAGATAATCATTGCATTCATGGAGATACGGGCATTACCTTCGGAACGGATAATGTTGTTGTGCGAAACAGCATAAGCAAAGAAAACTGTTCCGAAGAATATTATCGAGAGGTATTCCCTTGTATAACCAGCGATTTCCGGTGTGGCTCCGAAGAATTTTACCATGAAATCGATAAATATAAGGCCTGGGACAGCTATCGAAAGTCCGACTATCAAAACCAGTACGGCGGCGTTTCCCAGTGTTCTTTCCGCTTTGTCTTTTTCCTTTGCGCCAAGCGCCCGGCTGATAATAGATGCAGAGCCAATACCGATAGTCTGCAAAATTGCCATTGTCAGCATCTGAACGGGGAAAGCAATTGAAATTCCGCCAATAGCTTCATAACCTACGAACCTGCCTACGAAAAATGTATCCACTACGTTATACAGAGATTGCACCATCATCCCGACCATTGCGGGCGCTGATAGCAGCCATAGCAGTTTTCCTATTCTCTCATTTCCAAGAAGCCAGCTTCGATCCTGTTTCATCTTTATCACATCTATATATTTTTAATTAA
>JAFGBY010000033.1 GCA_016932915.1 Acidobacteriota bacterium
AATAAATCAGGTTATTCTTATTGGAGAAGTGTGATTCGCGGACCATCTACTCTCGAAAAAAAGAATCGTCATTCCGGCGGTAAAACATAAATGTGAATTGATACTACTGCATAATTTATTTGATTACTGATCACCCAGAAAAGAAGCCTGAATCCTCAACTCAGAAGCGAGGTATTCATATTACAAGTCATCAATTTATTTTTTTAACAAGTAATACGAAGATTTCCGCTTTCATGGAAATGACTAAATTTATTATAATTCGCGACCGAGAGGTCGCTCCTACATTTCTACAGCCGGAAGCAGTGTTCTCCACTGCTTTCCGAATGTTTGAAAAGAGAGGCCTCGGAGACGGTGAAGAACACACGTCTCCGGCTAGTGGATATAGTCACTCAGCGGTGAATTCTACGACATGTCCGGGGCGCCAATCTCCAAAGGCATTATGAAACCATCGGTCCGTCATCTTTCCATCCGCAGTGAACTCGAATTCATTCTTATAGTCAAACGCCCTTTCAGGGAAAGTTATCGTACCCTTAACGATGATCTTGCCATCCTCAGTTGTTACAGTACCTTTTTGAACTATACCCTTACCACTGATAATAAAAACAGTAACCGCATTTTGTTTATTATCCCAGTAGAAATACCCTTCAGAATAGCTATTGATCTGTTTAATGGAAGACGAATACTTCACAACAGTTCCATCCCAGATAACCTGGAAATTCCTATCAGTATCCAGCACCTTCCCGTCAACCGGGTTACCCATTTTCCCGATCCAATGTTTGCCGACCAGAGGTTCAAGCACTTTGAGGCTGTCGCTAAGCGTTACATCTTTTGATTTATCAGATCTGTCAGCCTCTTGCGCAAGCAAATTTAATACGGGTAATAAAATCAATATTAATATAAGTGATATTTTTTTAATCATTTTATTCTCCTTTAAGTAATCCTTTTTTAATTTTCTGTATTATCCCGGCATCCACCCAGTAAATATCACCACCGGCAAGGATAAATATATATTTCCCATCCGGTGTATTCTTTGCGATAAGGAGGTCATCCGAAGGCAGTCTCAGTATCTTGTTGAAATCTACAGGATCAGTCCATCCGTCATGCTCATCCTTAAAACTCAACCTGATGCCCGGTTTTCTGTCATTTAAAAGGTCGATACGGAAAAACAAAATATAGCTCCCATCAGGGGAGACTGCCGGGGCCGCGTCATATACTTTACTATTAATATTATCCAGGAGTTTTACAGGCTCGGAGAACGAACCATTTTTATAATCTGAATAATAGATATCGGCATTCTCAGCGGATTCCCTGTCAGCGTGAAAATACATCCGCCCATCCTCTGTAAAGTTGGGAAACCCTTCGTTTGCCTCTGTATTAATCGGCAATCCAAGGCGTACAGGTTCTCCCCACCCCTCTGCAGTCCTCTCCACGTACCAGATATCAGAATCTTCTTTCGTATCCTTGTCTCCTTCCGCATGCCTTGTGGAATTAAAATATAACTTTTTTCCGTCCGGTGAGAAAGCAGCGCCATCATCCCTGTAATCGCTTGTAAAAGGAACGGGTACAGGTTTTGTCCATTTCCCATCCTTGAGCCTTGTCCAGAAAATGTCATGCCTGTTATCATATTGTCTTGTAAAGTAGAGTTCCTTCCCATCAGGGGATACTGCCACCGGGCAATGTTCCCTGTATTCAGTGGAGATTATCCCCGGCGCGAACAGCTCCGGCATCAGACCGGGCCGCTTCTGGCCCATATATAATCCTGTCAGATCAGCAGATCTCTTTTCCTCTTTTATTTCATCGTGTTTTAAGTTCTCAATCACCCTGGCATCAACCCAGTAGATATCGCCATTTCCACTCCTTCTGCTTGTAAAAAAGAAATATTTCCCGTCAGGCGAAATCATGGGGCAATACTCTGTTTGTTTGGAGTTTATCGGTTCACCCATATTCTTCAATTCTGTCCAGGTACCGTCACTTTTCTTGAAAGAAATATATAAATCGCCACTGCCGATATCATCCCGCCTTCCGTTAGAATTTATAATTAAATAACTCTCATCAGGAGCGATCAGAACATCTCCTTCGCCATATTCCGTGTTTATCTCCCTGCCTAAATGCACCGGCTCGGAGTAGACTTCGTTCTTCAAAGTAGAATAGTAAATATCTCTGCTATTGAATGAATCATCCCTGATAGCCTGGAAGAACATTGTTCCCGCCCTGGATATTGATGGATAGAGGGCTCTTTTTCCGGAGTTGATGGGCGCGCGAAGATATTTTGCTTCACCCCATTTTTCCCCCTCCCTGTTGACATACCAGATTTTAAAATCTTCCTGTTTTATCCCGTCAATATCCCTATTCGAACTGAAATACATCCTCTTTCCATCATGGGAAAAACACATATCGACATCTGACCTCTCACCTGAAAAAGTGACCAGCTCCGGTTTTGTCCAGCCAGCTTCAGTTTCCCTGGAAAAATAGACTCTGTATCCCTCCCCGGGAGTGTTGATCGTGAAGTAAAACTCTTTCCCTTCAGGGGAAAAAACTGAATTCAATTCATTCTTTTCTGTTGAAATAATTCCCGGAGCAAATATCTCCGGTATCATACCGGGCGGCTCCTGGCCTAAGTAAGACCCGTGAAGTTCGACAAATGATTTCTCTTCAGTAAAAACCCATGCGGTAAAAATAAGCAAAATTACACCTAAAATAAATATTCTTTTCATGAATCCATCCTATTTTGTGATTGATCTCAAATCATCTATAATTTCAGCGCTTACCCAGTATATATCACGATGGTTGTCCCACTGACTTGTGTAAAAGAGATACTTCCCGTCGGGGGTAACGTACGGCCTGTTTTCCGATCCTTCTGAATTTATCTGATCGCCCATGTGATGCGGTTTCGTCCACGTTCCATCGGATTTCCTGAATGTCACATACAGGTCATCTTTTCCCAGGCCTTCCGGTTTAGTCGAACAGAAAATCATATAGCTCTCATCCGGGGCAATATAAGTATCCCATTCATGATGTTCAGTATTTAAATCAGCTCCTAAGTTTACAGGTTCCTGGTATTTGCCATTGGCATACTTTGACATGTATATATCGGATTGGCCATATCCACCGGGTTTCCTGCTGAAGAAATAAAGGTTCTTGTTCGCCGCAAGGCTGGGATAGCTGTCATGGTACCGTGTATTGACCGGAGGGTTAAGATACCGGGGCTCCGTCCAGCCTTTCACTGTTTTCTCGACAATCCAGATATTGGCGCCCTCGCCTTCAGAACCTATACTCTCTATTAAAATCCTCGAAGCAAATATCAGGGTCTTCCCATCAGGCGCGATAGTAAAATCTCCGGGCTGGTATTTATCCAGAGAAGATAGGAATTCGGGCTTACTCCATTTGTTATCCGTCCTGTTCATGATGTAGAGTTTCGAGTTGCCGTCAATCCATCTCTGGAATATAAAAAATTCCATGTCATTTCCCCAACCGGAACAACCTGTACTTATATCAGTGGAAATAATCCCGGGCGCGAATTTTTGTGGTGTTTTACCGGGCGGCTCCTGCCCAAGATAGGGACCGTGGAGTTCAGGGAAACCTTTTTCCCCAAGTGAGAATGCTGCTGGGATCAATAATAAAAAAAAGAGCAGAACAGACAGGACTTTTTTCATAATTTTTACCTATAATTAATTGTTAACAAAAAATTACCGGATTCATAGCCCACTTCAAATATTCCAACATCTAAATAATAATGGATTTCACCAACCTGCAGATACACCTCAACTGTTGAAAATAAAGACGAATCATTAGGAGATTGGGTTCCGCAGACTATCATTCTTTCGTACGATATGTGTTATAGTATTTAAAAAATTTATAAGAGTGACGACTCTGCCGCGAAATTGTCATCGCGAGGAAGCGTATGCGACCAACTAAGCCTGTCATTCCGGCCGAATATGAAAATTAGAAGTTAATACTTCCATCAAACTAGTATAGTAACAAATCGCACATCAAAGAAGCCGGAATCCATAACTCAGAAACGAGAGTGTTTTATTAGCATTTCTTAAGACCCCGGGTCTTCGCCCGGGGCACGCTCCGATTTCCGCTTTCGCGGAAATGACAACCTTACTATAATTCCTCTGTCGGGTCCCAGGTGCAGTGCCAGTCCCGGTTGAGGGAATCGAGCTTGTTTATATCCTCGCCATCAAGGTTGAAATCGTAAACATCCGCATTCTGCCTGATCCTCTCCCGGTTCGCTGATTTCGGAAGGACTATAATACCTTTCTGCAATACCCAGCGGATCATCACCTGAGCCGGGCTTTTCCCGTGTTTCGCTGCAACTTCCACAATTGTTTTATCATCCAGCCTCTTGCCCTTCGTGAGCGGTGAATAGGCCTCCAGGTAAATTCCATTCTTCTCACAATATTCCTGGAGGTCAGCCTGGTAGAGGAACGGGTGGAACTCCACCTGGTTCACGGCAGGCTTAACCTTGACATAACTCAGCAGTTCCTCTATATGGCGGATCGTATAATTGCTTACCCCGATTGATTTCACCTTTCCCTCATCGAGGAGTGTCTCCAGCGCACGCCACGAATCCTTCCGCAGGCCCGGCACAGGCCAGTGGAGCAGGTACAGGTCAATATAATCGATGCAAAGGTTTTTCAGGCTATGGTTGAACGCGCGGATAGCTCGGTCGTACCCATGGTCGCTGTTCCAGAGCTTGGTGGTAACGAAAATCTCTTCACGTGGGATGCCGGATTCCCGCACCGCTTCGCCGACTTCCCTTTCATTGCCGTACATCATCGCTGTATCGATATGCCTGTACCCGGCTTCGAGCGCCCATTTAACTGCGTTGACTGTTTCCGCTCCCCTGCCGGATTGGTACACGCCCAGCCCTAGCATCGGGATTTCCCGCCCGTTACCGAGTTTTATCTTACTATCTAAGGATAAATCCATGACAACCTCTTTTTTTCTATCTTACCTTTTTTACGCAGCCGGGAGAAGTAAATTTCACAAAACCTGCCGGGCAATTAATCGATTTCAAACAGAATTTAAATGCAAATAAGGCTTGAGTTTACGTGAAAATGTATATAATAATCTCCTGCAATTTACGGCAGGAGATTTTTTACGTTGCGCCCTGCCTTGTCCGTTTTGATTTCTATAATAATTGTATGTTTTGGATAGCGGAGGTCTCCATGGATGCGGATATTGAACACTACCTGGCGGATAAAGGAAGGTAAGGGCTGGATTGCAGCTGCCGCTATCCATAACGGCCATTACATGAGGCCGGACCTGAAAAAACTGAGCGCCCTCACGCCGGAAGAAAGACTACGCGAGGAAGACCCTTTCACCGGTTATTTTACCAATATTGCGGATAGCAGGATAGTTGTCAATTGTTCCCGCTTCGAGGCGGACCTCAACCGCCCGCCGGAAAAAGCCGTATACCTGTTACCGGATGACGCCTGGGGGCTGAACCTCTGGAAATCGAAGCCGAATGAGAAACAGATCAGCCAATCGATGGAATATTACAATAATTTTTATAAAACCATCGGCGCTATTATAGAGAAAAAGATCAAGGAACATGGACGTTTCTGCCTGCTCGATATTCATTCATACAATCACCAGCGGGAGGGAAAAGGAATTGAAGCCGACCCGGAGGAAAACCCGGAGATAAACCTCGGCACCGGCACCCTGCCCGAGCGGTGGAGAAAAGCAGCGGATAATTTCGCTGAAGGGATTAAAGAGTTTTCATATTTCGAGCGTTCGCTCGATGTCCGCGAAAATATTAAATTCAAGGGCGGACATTTAAGCAAATGGATTCATGAGAATTATAGTGACTACGGCTTTGCTGTGGCGATAGAGATTAAGAAAATCTTCATGGATGAATGGACGGGAAAACCTGATACGCGGAAGATGAAAGCAATACGAGAAGCGCTGTCAAACGGCGTCCGGAAACTTGAAGCGGGAATTTGAAGATGGCAAACACGAATAACACGAACCAGATAAAATTTGATTTGAAGATGATTAACGACGTAATCACCCGGCTGACTGATAATAAAAGTGTCCGCCTGCAGCTCCCCGAAAACGGCATCCTCAATATCGACCGGCAGCTCCCGTTCCTGCTCGTTTACAGACAGCCTGAGGAACGGGTCGATTACGGCACGGAAAAACTGATACAGGGCGAGGCATCTTACCTGATTGTCTCTGCCAAAGAGAAATACCTCAAAGCTACCAGAATGCTACTTACAAAATTGAGCGCTCACCTAGCCGAGATGCTGGGAGCATTCCTGATAATTGAGGTATGGAGTGCCGGAGAGGATCATTACAGGAAAAAACATCATGGCGTCGAGACCGGCCCGCATTTCAGGATTCTGGGTAAAGAAGATTATGTTAACAACGCAATCCTGAGTTCATTCCGTAAGCGCTTCGCGAAAATTCATCTTTATAAACACCCCGCTGAACTCGATGTAAAGCGGTATTCCAGGGTATATCCACCGGGAGCGAAAGATATTTTTGTCCCACCCGGTAATTCCAATAACGTCTATTTCGTAGGGATAGAGGTGGAACCTATTTACCGCGATCCCGATGACAAACAGAGTTACCCGCTTACGCTCGAACCGTTGCAGCGCTCGCTGACCCGCGCGCTCAAACAGGTGTTTTATGATTTCGTAAATAAGAATACTTTGCAGTCCCCACCGCATTTTTACTCGCTTGGTAAACAGGCGCTCGTTAAAGCGGTATGGGATGTAGATAAAGCCCTGGCGGAAATCGGCAACTCATTCGACCTGCTGCTCAACATCACCCCAGTAAACGGAACAAAGGCATTCAACAGGTTCAAGAGGATGAAGTTCCAGGAAGAGCCGAAATTCGAATATGCCCCCAGACCAATCGAGCCAACGCGGCTGAAATACGGATTGTATAAAATATCGCTCGAAAAAATCGAGGATCCTATCCTCTCTCACCTATTCAGGGAGAAACAGGATGAACTCGACAGGCAGATTACACTCATCATCGACCGGGGAACCAAGAAGTTTTTATACGGAAGCATGCAGCTCTGGGGCGGGGTAAGCAACAGCCTGTATGAGCTTGCAAAAACAATCCTTGAGACCGTCCCACCAAGCGCTCGTGAATCCCACCCGAGGAACCTGGTAAGTGCGGAGGAATTCGCACTGCACGCGAGACGGGAAATCGCAATCTACAAGGAAATGAATCCTGATTTCGACGCAACAGTTGAACTGGGCCCGGGGCTGGGATCACTTATGGTATCCAAAAACCGCCTGATTATCGGTGAAGGCTTCACGGCTCCACGTTCACGTATAACTCCCCTCCTTCATCATGAGGTAGGGACTCACCTGCTGACCTATTTCAACGGCAAAGCCCAGCCGTTCAAACAACTCTATGCAGGCCTGCCGGGTTATGATGAAACCCAGGAAGGCTTAGCGGTTCTGGCGGAGTATCTCTCCGGGGGGCTCAGCCTGCCACGTATGAGGATACTCGCGGCGAGGGTGGTCGCGGTGAAATCGATGATTGACGGCGCAACATTTGTGGACACATTTCGGATTTTGAAGTATAAATATGGAATATCGGAGAAGATTTCCTTTGTAATATGCAAGCGGGTTTACCGCGGCGGCGGGCTGACAAAAGACGCCGTATACCTGAATGGCCTAGTAAAACTGATAAGTTATCTAAAAAAATACAGTGATCTTACACCCTTATTTATAGGGAAAATTAATACAAAACATATACCCGTAGTTAGAGAACTAAAGTGGCGAGAAATCGTCAAGGAACCGAAAGTTATTCCGAGATATATTACGGAACCAGAAACGGAAGCGAGACTGAAAAAGATACTGGAGGCAAGTTCAATACTCGAGTTAATTGAAAGGAGAAGATGAAATGAGAATCGGTTTTTTCGTAAATGACATTAAAACAGAAGAAGCAAAATACACCACGACCAGGCTGGCGATGGCTGCTGTAAACCTGGGCCATGAAGCATGGATAATGGATTCGGAAAGTTTTGTATATGACACAGACGAGAAAGTGCACGCAATTGCCAGATCGGCAAATAAGAAAAGCTATAAATCCCTTCCCAATTTCCTGAAAGAACTCCAGGATAATAAGAAGGCAAAGATAGAAAGAATCTCTGTTGACGACCTCGATATCCTGATGCTCAGGAGTGACCCTTCACAGGAAAAGGGAGACAGGTCCTGGGCACAGACAGTCGGGATCAACTTCGGCAGGGTCGCGATGCGCCACGGTGTAATCGTCCTTAATGACCCGAACGGCCTGCTAAAAGCGACAAACAAGATGTATTTCCAGCTATTCCCGGAAGAGGTAAGGCCGAAGACTATCATCACACGCTCAAGGACAGAGATCCGCAAATTCGCAAAAGAGCATAATAACAACGTCGTTCTCAAACCTTTGCAGGGTTCCGGCGGGGAATCCGTATTCCTCATCAAACCGGATGATATGTCCAATCTGAACCAGATTGTCGATGCGGTCGGCAGGCATGGATACATTATCGCGCAAGAATACCTGCCTAAAGCGGCGGAAGGTGACATCCGGCTTTTCATGATGAACGGCCAACCCTTGAAATATAAAGGAAAATACGCTGCATATAAAAGAGTACGCAGAGGTGAAGATATCCGAAGCAATCTGCACGCAGGCGGCGACATCCGGCCAGCGGAAGTAACAGATGAAGTACTCAGGGTAGTTGAAATCGTAAGGCCTAAACTAGTACTGGATGGGATGTTCCTCGTTGGGCTCGATATAGTCGGCGATAAATTAATGGAAATAAATGTGTTCACTCCGGGCGGGCTGGGCAGCGCACGCAAATTCGAGAAAGTAAACTTCGCTCATGCAGTCATCCATGCGCTAGAAAGCAAAGTAAGGTATATGCAGTATTACGACAGGAATTTTGACAATATAGAAATGGCTACCTTATAATACTGTTCGATAATCATACTATCGAAAAGGTATTTAATGACAAGCAGAATACTGACCAAAGAGAGGCTCACTTCCGGGACAGCGATTATATTTTACATCGCGCTCCTTAAACTAGTATTACATCTTGTATCACTCAGCGGTTACGGTTACATGGGGGATGAATTCTATTATATAGAATGCAGTGAACATCTCGATTTCGGATATGTGGATCATCCTCCCCTTTCGATTGTTCTGCTCTGGGTTGTCAGATCTCTCTTTGGTGGGTACCTTCTTGTAATGCGATTGGTTCCTGCTTTATGCGGATTCTTTTTTGTATATCTTACCGGCATAATTGCCCGTGAACTTGGAGCCGGTAAAACGGGTATGGCGATTGCGGCATCGGCCGCTTTCGCTGTGACCGGTAATATGTACATACATAATTATTATTCAATGAACTGCCTGGATCACCTTTTCTGGATCGGGCTTATATTAATCGTGATAAAAATCATTAAAACGGATAATAAGAATCTATGGATTGCGTTCGGGCTTGTTGCTGGGCTAGGGCTTCAAAATAAAATATCTGTATTCTTCGCGGGTTTTGGATTAGCGGTAGGATTATTACTGACAAAGCACAGGAAAAACCTCAAGGATAAAAATATCTGGTTCGGTTTGATAATCGCTTTGCTGCTGTTCCACCCTTACATTATCTGGAATATAATTCACGGAATGCCGACGCTTGAGTTTATGCAAAATGCATCTTCTTTTAAAAACTACAATGTTTCCCCGATGGAATTTCTTTCCGGGCAAATTCTTGTTAACAATCCTATTACATTACCAGTTTGGATAGCAGGGCTTATCTTTCTTCTCACCTCAAAGAAAATGAAAGAGTTCCGCTTATTCGGATGGATGTATCTGGCTATCTTTTTAGTATTTATACTTCAACACGGAAAACACTACTATATGCTTGGGATATATCCGGTCCTTTTTGCTGCGGGAGGACTCTTCTATTCATCGATTCAAAGGAAAACCATAAGAAAAATATTAAATCCGGTTCTGATCTCAATACTTCTCATCCTGGGATTGTTTCTCGCCCCATTGGGATTACCAATCCTGGATCGGGAGCTATATGTAAAATATGATAAGTTTCTTGGTATTGATACCGGGAAGATGGAAAACCATAAACTTGGCAAACTGCCCCAGCATTTTGCACAGATGAACGATTGGGATATATTACTCAAACAATATGTTTACGCCTGGGAGAGGATTCCATTGAAAGACAGGGCTAATTGCGGCATCCTTGTCGCGAATTACCATAAAGCCGGTGTGATAAATGTGCTTGGAAAAGACTTCGGTCTTCACAGGGCTATCAGCGGGCATAATAACTGTTATCTTTGGGGAATGAATGGATATTCCGGTGAAGTAATGCTTGTTATCGGGTTCGGTTACGAAAAACTTACAAAATATTATGGGACGGTTATTGAGCTGGGCCGCACTTCATCTGAATGGACAATGCCTTACGACAATAATATACCAATGTACCTGTGCAAGGATAACAAGATCTCTCTTGAGAAGCTTTGGCCCAAAATTAAATCCTTCATATAAAAATGACTCCTGAGATTTTTTCCTAATAAATTATTATTGGATCGGTTCAATCAGAAAGAAGATATTTAAAACTTCGACATTACTCATAAAGTTTTTCCAACAAATTGACAAGTTTAGTTTGAGAACTATAATCGACTCACAAAAATAATTCGAAAGGCTAGGTATCTATAATGACTGAAGACCCAAAAACCATGTTGAATAACGCCAACACACAGCTCCGGCAATGCGAGAGGCTAATGTTCTCTGGAAAATACGATGAGCTTATCGCTGGGATTAAAGATATCCAGGGGATTCTCGACACAGTAAAACAGACCGAACCCGCAAATCCTCAGATCAAAACAATCGAGATGAAGATTGAGAAAATCGTCAAGGACGTCGAACGCCGCACGGGTAAAAACCTCGGCGGAGGAACAGGCACCACAAACGCAACCGGCTCAGCGCCGAAACTGCCGGATAAACCTGAAGTAAAACCTGTTTCACCCAGCGCTCCTTCAAGCTCTGCTTCATCTGCACCAAAAGAAATTAAACTTCCTTACAATGCCAGGAAACCCTTCCAGGATGCCGAGAGGAAAGCCAACAGTATGCATAATGACATTGAAATGTTTAAATCGGCTGATCGGGATGACATCAGAGAGCTTTACCTGAAAAGGCTTGGTCAGGGAATTACAGAATCTCGTGAAAACCTGAAACAAGCTCGTGAAATTGCGGCTAATGAAGGCTTGACGGATTACCCGGGCTTCACGGAAGTGGAAGAAAAAATCAATTCCGCTGAGAAAGAGTATCTCAAATTAAAAGAACAGTATTCACAGGCGGGAGCCGCTGCTGCTGAAGCTGCAGGTGAAGTCCAAACGGATTGTGACGCAATCAGGGAAGAATATAACCGTCTGCAGGATACCTTCAACAAAGTAGGCAACACATATTTCAACGACCTCGAGCCTGTAAAAAAGATTCTCGGGATAATTGAGCATTTTGAGCAGAACGAAGCTCCTGGTGTAAGAGCAAAAATCGATGCCTTTGCTGCTAAGTATGGACAAACGGAAGAAGAAATCGTCCGGAAGACCGATTCACTCGGATATACAAATAACTATGGTTATAACGGGGCTTATGGTTGGAAAAGCTTAAAAGAGGGATTGGAGAAAGTCGCTCAGGCTCGCCAGGCTCTTGCCGGGGAATTATTAAATAAACTGAATGCTCAGGTGGCAAATTGGCCCAGTATGCATGATTTCGCGAGACGGGAGAATCATAACACCACCAGGGAATTCATGGAGATGGCGAAAAAATTAGCTCCCGATAATACAAATGTGACAAATGCATCTGCAGAGCTCGAGCAGAAAATCGCCGATGACCTTAAAGCCTTATTCCAAAAAATAGATCAGAAGGAATGGCCCGGAAATTCATCAGGTAAAGAGGCGAAAGAAGCAATGAAGTGGTTCGAGGAAAGCGAAGATTGGGGCAAACGCCCAGCCGGTAAAGAGACCCGTACCCCTCTAGGTGTTGCTATTCACGGGGAATGGTCCGTCCAGGCGCGTGATATCACCGGAACTCCGACAATGTACGGCCTTCCAGTTTTTATTGCCGTTCAAGTGGATACAGAAAAAAGCGAGAACCTGACCAGGGTATATGACGTCACCATGCGCAACCTGGAATCCGGCAATGCTAAACCGGAACCACCCTTCCACTCAATCACGGTTGGGAACAGCTGGTACATCCGCCCGAATAAAATAAAATAACCAAGTCATTAAAACAAAAAAGCCATACAGGAGTATTTCCCGTATGGCTTATTTTACTATTCCTCCATCTCAAATCAGGGAACAACAACAGTACAATCATTTCTGGGTTCATTCGTCCCAAGATCTTCTATACAGAGTTCCACCCTGGCTTGCTGCAATTTATCCCCGATACCAGCGAGTAATTGATACTGTCCCGCTGGAAGAGTACAGCCAACAGCCGATGCTCCTTTTCTTACGGTAA
Source organism: Acidobacteriota bacterium (assembly GCA_016932915.1). Classification (GTDB taxonomy): domain Bacteria; phylum Acidobacteriota; class DATKUA01; order JAFGBY01; family JAFGBY01; genus JAFGBY01. The sequence continues at coordinate 12,475 of JAFGBY010000033.1, forward strand.
GTATAGATTTTCCTCCTGACCATATCGAATATCCTGCATGATCCCCTTTTTGAGAGACAATCTTACCGGTTCTTTCAAGTATGATCCTGTTACCATTAACTTTAGCATTTTTCATATGCCCACTACCCGCGATTTGCGTACCCCATAATAAATTCTGACATTTCCCGGGTATTTCAGCAATATCCCCTTTTTCATTTACCTGAATCGTTGGCAAAAGCTCCGGTTTGGTTGTTTCACTACTATTAAACATCAATTTTGCTGTTCCATTAAGTTCATTATCACAAATAATGACAAGACCATAGTTTTCATTTTTACCAGAAACCCAGCTTTTCACCAATTCAGTTATATCAAACCTTATGGGTGCTGTCTTTTTATTCTCGGTGTTAGCATGACTCCAAACTTTTTCAGCATCCCACTCCGGCTGTTTATTCCAGGTGATTTCTCCCGCCCTCGCATTCGGCTCGACCTGTCCTGAATGATATGTTCCGGTACCAGCATTCCATGCTTCTTTAATCCTGTAAATATTGATTTTTGCTTTACTCCCAGTAGTCACATACCCCTGAAATACCAGTTCTACCTTGTTAAGGTTAGATGTTTTTGCTTTCAATTTATTCACATCGAAACTGATATAAGTACGCCTTCTCGTCCCTCGAGAAGAATATACTCCCAGAGTGCTCCATTGAGCCCAATTCGCATTGTCCCAATTACGATAAGAATACTCATACACATCGACATCTTTAAACTCAACGTCCTCAGGTTTTAAGATCTCCGCTGAGATTAGACTTGATAATATGAGTAACAGACACAAAAACAGTGCTAATTTTGATAATTTTCTCATGTTGCCCCTATCCTGGTTTATTTGATTTGATTACTTTATACGATAATTAAATATTGGTAATCACAATCTATTTGTCAAGCCAGGCTTCATCAGTACTACTGATGGAAATTGTAAGATCATTATTAACTTTCTTGTGCTTACATATTA
>JAFGBY010000034.1 GCA_016932915.1 Acidobacteriota bacterium
ATAGCGAATATTGCTGGACCCATCCCAGACCATCCACCATCACGGAATCTGCCGGTTGCAAGTTTTCGTCCTCCAACGTATGTGTTTGCCCAGTTTCCGGGTATCTCAAACATATAATCATTTGTGCTCATGTTCTGAATATAGATAGGATGCCCGGCAAGGTACCATCCCTGTTTTATATTCGGATTCGCAAGGTTCAGTTCACACCATCCGTGAGTGTTGTCGGCATGTTCATCCTGCAGATGATAGCCCCAGCAGAAATGAATTTTATCGGTGGTTTGTGAACCCTGTTTCTTGAGATATGCCATACCCGATCGAGGCATCTCAAGATTTGCTACGTTCATTATGGTTGTAAAATTCTGTAGGAATGATGCCGTGTTCAGTTCAGAGAGATTTTTTGTTGCTGAGTTTACAGGGATAGGGATATTGACTTCAGCCACCTGATGCTCCCAGTCATGGCCTGTAATATAGAGGGAACCCGGATATCCGTCATTCGGGCCGTTTGGGTCGCCTCCTGGGTAAAATGTCATTGAATGTCCACCATATTGAAAAGATTTTATATCCGTGGGGCCGTCAGGGAGACGAAAAGCACCAAGGTACTGGAAGTTTTCAGTAGAAAGAAGGCCCTCGGGTATATTGTCATCATCAGTATCTGTGTCGTCCGTTGTAGTGTTATTATCACTGTTTCCTCCCTCATCGCAGGCTGGCAACAGGAATATAGCTAATAGTGCAATCAATATAAGGATAATAAATTTTCTTTTCATAGGGTTCACCTGGTTTTCATGTTTTATCAAGGATTACGCGAAAATCTCAATCTTTTAACAGTTTTAATCTATAACGTGATTGGATTTATTTCTGTTATTTGGATAACATTTTTTTGGATTTTTAAAACTGTTTAATATGTAAGTAATATCAGTATGAAGGTGGTATTTAACTGTTTTTAACCTTTTTTATTATCTGATATCTAATAATTAAGAATGTGAAGTTCTTTAATACTAAATAATTTCCACAAAGGAGGAAAACATGAAGGGAAGATTCACAAAAAGTTTGATTCTGTTGGCAGCTATCGGTTTGGTCATGCCGATCTACGCAGCGCCAACAAATGGTATGGTCAGAGATGCAGAACGTGGCATGCACAGAGGATTTGGTATTGAGATGATCCTGTCAAAGCTGGATTTAACGCCCGAACAGGAAGCTAAAATTACTGAACTCCAGAAAAAACAGATGCTTAAGCGTTTTGACAATATGCAGGAAATGAGAAAACTGCGTGATGAACGAATGAAACTCAATATAGCCGATACTCCGAACAAATCGGCTGCTTATTCAATAATAGATAAAATAACATCATTACATGCTAACACTCAAAAAGATCGATTTGATTTCTTTGAAGCCGTAAAAAGTGTTCTGACTCCGGAACAGATAAAGAAACTGAATTCGATGAGAGATGACTTCCGGGGAAAAATCAATAATAGAGACAGGAATTTCAGGGATGAACGCGGTTTCGGTAGACATGACAATATGAGACACTCTGGTAATCAGCCTGGCATGCCTGGGGCAATGAACAGCAAAATGATGGGTATGCATCATGATAGAGATGGTTTTGGCCCGGGAGGAATGGGTTTCGGTCTGTGTAACCAGGATAAAGATTTTAATGACGAAGATATGCAACATGGTTTTCATGGCATGATGTTCGAAGGGCTCGACCTTACTGAAGCGCAGGAAAAACAGATTACAGCGCTCCGTAGGGAACAGGTTCTTATTAGATTTGATCACAGGCAGGCAATGAAAGAGGTCGTCAAAGAAAAACACGCTCTTATGCTGGGTGAGGATGTGGACCGTGCAGCGATGTTTAATCTGATAGACAAAGAAGCCAAGTTGAAAGCGGAAGGCATGAAACAGGCTTACGATCATATAATGAAAATGAGAGCGATTTTAACCCCGGAACAGATAGAAAAAGTGAAAGCTTTTAGACAGCAGAGACATGACTGTAAATCAGATTGCCGGAATTTCAGAAATAGTAAATAATTTTTCTCTCTCAACCCATAACGAAAGGGCTGCCTGAACGGCGGCCTTTTCTTTTTTTTATGTAGAATTTCTATTGTATCTCTATTCTTTCAAAGTACCGATTGTATAGAAATAATCATCTGAAAAACTGATATTAGTAATATCAGCCCCAGTATTAAGATCGATACAATAGATTTAAATTCGGGGTGCCCCTTTTTAATGAAGAATATATGAATTGAAAATGCGAAAATCCCGGCTGCTGCAAGAATTAAAGATAATATCTTTCCGAAGAGCGATAATCTATATGCCTCGATGGCTCCATACAAGAATAAAAAAACAATCGGAATGTGAATAAGTAAAAATCCGCCATGACCACCAGGTAGTTTGAACAACTTCCATTCCTGCCAGTATGCCGAGTCAATTTCATGCACTATTAACAATGTAGCATTAACCAGGTATATCCAAAAAAATAGTTCTGACATAATAAACTCCATGTTGTTTGTGTGATGTATTTTAATTATATTTTATAAGATATCAAAGGATTGGAACATCGATAAAGATACAACGTTTCTCTATATAGAATCGTAATTAAAATATCAAATGTAGATTGTGAAAAATCTTAAAATGGAGATATATATGAATGAAAAAAAAATTTCAAAACCGGTGATGTTATTTATTTTATCTATTTTGCTTATTGGGAGTTATCTTTATTCAGCCCCGGATTATGATAGATATACTGGAATGTGCTTCGGAGTGGATGTGACATATTTTACTGTTTCAAGCAATGATTTTAATGGAACCTCCTATTTCGAAAATGACTATGAACTTATAGGGATTCCTTCGATTGACAGCGGTCCGGGTTTGCGTTTGATATTAGGTTCCGATGACTACAGGATGTCCATGGGAGTTGTTCTTGAATTATCATTAGTAAATGGAGAATTCCTGGGTGAATCAGTAGATGTAAGTTTTACGGATATTTATTTTTTCATGAGGCATCATTTCTTACGTAATGATAGTTTCAGCATGTATATTGAGGGCAATTTTGGAATGTCTTCCATGAGTATGAAGGATAATGTGTATTTTAATACAATACCGGACGATCTTTATGATTCAAAATTCACAGGGTTACTTTTCGGCGCGGGTTTTGGCATCAACCAGTATTTGAGTGACAACCTGTATCTTGATCTTTCTGCCCATGCGGATTATAAACTTTACCCGAATGTTGAAGATCCATATGAATATTCCATGTCCTTAGGTAATACTATCTCAGGTGTGGTCTTCAGTGGCAGATTTGGAATCCGGTTCGTATTATAAGCAGAGAGATTTTTTACTTCTGGCGGTTAAATCCCCGTTCTTTTACTACAGAGTATAACACTGGCGTAACCAGAGTTGTGAGAATGGCTATCAACATTCCACCAAATGTTGGTATTGCCATAGCCACCATGATATCCGAACCTCTACCGGTTGAAGTGAGAACTGGAATCAAGGCCAGTATAGTCGTCGCAGTTGTCATCAGGGCTGGTCTTACTCGTTTTATCGCTCCTTCGATAACCTGTTTATGGAGTTCGCCTATTGATTGAAACTTTTTGCCGTTCAATTTACTTTTCAGATAAGTCATCATCACAACGCCGTCATCCGATGCGATTCCGAAAAGCGCAAGGAAACCTACCCAGATTGCGACTGAAAGATTTATCGGTCCGATACTGAAAAGCTCACGCATATTTATTCCCAGAAATGAAAAATCCATAAACCAAAACCGGCCGTATAACCAGATCAACAGAAATCCGCCGCCCCAGGCGATGAAAATTCCTGAAAATATGATCATTGTTTCTATAAAAGAACGGAATTTGAAATAGAGAATTAAAACAATGATAAATAATGAGAGCGGAAGAAGTATACCAAGACGTTTAGAAGCACGTACCTGGTTTTCATAAGTACCCGCGAACGAGTAACTGATTCCACTGGGTATTACCAGTTCTCCTGATTGGATTTTTGCTTCAAGTGCGGCTTTTACATTCTCGACTGCACTCACCTCCGCCAATCCATCCGCTTTATCGAAAAGAACATAAGCTGTAAGAAATGTATCTTCGCTTTTGATTGTTTGCGGCCCACGTACATATTCAATCGATGCAATCTCTTTTAGCGGGATATAATACCCATTTTTAGTCTGGATTGTAATGTTTTCCATTTCGGGTATATTATCCCGGAATTCCCGGAGAAAACGCACCCTGATTGGATATCTTTCCCTCCCGAGTACAGCGGTTGTTATAGCTTTCCCGCCGATTGCATATTCAATAGTCTGTTGAACATCGTCGATGCTCAATCCATGCCGTGCAATTGCAGAGCGGTTAATAACTATTTCCAGATATGGCTTACCGATAATCCTGTCGGCGGTAACCGCATCCGATTTTACCGATGGCAGGGTTTTTAGTATTTTTTCTATCTTGATGCTGAAAGACTCAAGGGTTTCAAGATCAGGACCCTTTATCCTGATACCCATCGGCGCTCTTATTCCACTTTGAAGCATTACAATTCGCGCGGAAATCGGTTGCAGTTTGGGCGCAGCTGTAGTTCCCGGGATTCTCGACGATTTTTCAATCAAATCCCAAAGAGAATCAGTATTCCGGATTCCATCCCACGCTTTTCTTCCCGGGTTTATCGATGGATCAAGCGCTGGCCTCCACAATCTGAAAGGCCTGCCGCTTGTATCTGCGATAAGTTTGCCGTTTTCACCCCTGGCGAATTTTCCTTCAACTCTATAAGGTTTGCCATCAGGCGCATTGATTACATTTCCTTCAATATCACGAAAGTAATCAGATTCATCCGGTTCAAATTGGAAAAGTTTACGGTTACCGTTTTTATCAATGAAATATTCAGGTTTGTATGTGATAACGGTTTCGATCATGGAAATAGGCGCAGGATCGAGAGGGCTTTCTACTCTTCCCAGTTTTCCGACCGAACTCTCAACCTCCGGGATTGCGCTGATAATCATATCCTGCTTTCGCAGAACATCATAAGCTTCACCGAGCGAAGCATGAGGCATGGTGGTTGGCATAAGGAGGAAGGAACCTTCATCAAGCGGCGGCATAAATTCTTTGCCTAGGCCGGGGAAAGTATGATAGAGGCCTGAATATAATGAGTTGGATTTAAGTTCATTCGGCAGCCACCCGAAGAATGAAGGGAAACCCAACCATATCAACAATCCTAAAAAGATAATTATTAAAGGGATGGAGAGAAACGCTGTTTTATGTTTGAGACAAAACGAAAGGATTGGCCTGTATTTCTTCTGATACAGTTTGAAGAGAAGTATCAATCCGCCAATTAAGATACCTGCGAAAAGAAAATTAACAAAATATCCCCGTTCGATTCCAGCAGGATGCCACTCTATAGCGAGGAACAATATCCCGATAATCGATATGGCAAAGAAAGGGAGAAGTTTTCTGTTCTGCTGCATTACTTCGGGCAGTTTTTTCTCAAAGAGATAAAATAATCCTATCATTATCACGACAGCGCCGAATAGCCAATATGTAAGGAAGAGCAATATAAAACCGGCGGTAACTGCTATTATTCCGCTTATTTTCTCCGGGGATTTCATCTTAAATTTCATCTTGAATAGAGTTACTGCAAGAGGGGGGATGAAGACGATTGACATTATTAATGCACTGATAAGCGCGAAGGTTTTTGTGAATGCCAGCGGTTTAAATAGTTTTCCCTCCGCGCCGGTCATTGCGAATACAGGTAAAAAACCGACGATTGTAGTCAACACAGCTGTGATTATTGCGCCACCAACCTCACTGGTTGATTCGTATACAATACTTAACCAGGATTTCCCCGCTCCCTTTTTTTCATGTCTTTCAATAATATTTTCACTGATTACGATTCCCATATCGACCATAGTGCCAATCGCAATCGCAATACCCGAGAGAGCGACAATATTTGCATCCACCCCGAATATTTTCATGAAAATAAAACTCATTAAAACTGCCACAGGAAGCAGCGCGGAGATTAACAGAGAACTTCTGATGTGCATAAGCAGAAGAAGAATAACGATAACGGTTACAAGTATCTCCTGACTCAACGCTTCATTCAATGTTCCCAGGGTTTGATATATCAATTCCGTGCGGTCATAAAAAGGAACAATTGTTACCTTTGAGATGCTTCCATCCCCCAATTCTTTTTCAGGTAAGCCAGAGGATATTTCCGCGATTTTCTTTTTTACGTTGTTAATTACCTCAAGCGGGTTTTCGCCGAACCTTGCGACGACGACTCCGCCGACCGCTTCCGCTCCGCCCTTATCGAGTATACCTCGTCTGAGCGCAGGCCCTGTGGTTATATTGGCTATCTCATGCAGGGTAACTGGGATATTGTCATTGACCGTGACGACCGCTTTCACAAGGTCTTCGGTGTTTTTTATGAAACCTATTCCACGTATAAGATATTCGACATTGTTTATCTCAATAGTTCTTGCCCCGACCTCCCGGTTGGAACTTTTAACTGCATTCAATACCTGTTGTAGTGAGATGCCTGCAGCCCTCATTTTATCCGGGTCGATATCCACCTGGAATTCCTTTACGAAACCACCAATCGATGCGACTTCGCTGACTCCTTCCGCTGATGCCAGCGCATAGCGGATATACCAGTCCTGTATTGTGCGCAGCTCCTGGAGGCTCCAACCGCTTGCTGGATTTTGTTCTTTATCGCGACCCTCAAGTGTGTACCAGAATATCTGGCCAAGCGCTGTGGCATCCGGCCCGAGCGAAGGTTTAACTCCGTCCGGAAGTGTGCCGGGAGGGAGTGAGTTCAATTTTTCCAGTATTCTTGATCTGGATGCGTAAAATCCGATTTCTTCATTAAAAATCAGGTAAATGGATGAAAATCCCATCATCGAATTACTACGTACAGTTCTGATACCTTGTATCCCGAGCAGGGAGACTGTGAGGGGATATGTCACCTGATCCTGTACATCCTGGGGAGAGCGTCCCTCCCACGGGGTGAAAACAATCTGCTGGTTTTCACTGATATCGGGGATAGCATCCACTGCTACCGGTGTTCGATGCAGGAATGAAATATCCCAATCGAAAGGAGCGACGATTATTCCCCATATAATTATAAAAATCAGTAGCAGGAAAAACAGCATCCGGTTCTGCAGGGAGAAAAGAGTTAGTTTCTCAAGCAATGTTTTTGGTTGGATTTGCGGTTCATTTTTTCTCATCTTCCAACCCCGCGAGTATTTTCTTCATCTCCCCGCACTTGAGCATTTCGGAGCCGTAATATGGATTCCTGAGGTCTTTGTTATCCTGTAACCAGTAAGCGCCCGCGTTGTTCCTCGCCATCGGGCAGAACATCAAAACGATCGGTTTTTTTCCTGATGGTTTATATTTTTCTACAAGGTCGATCAACAGCTGTGACAGGTTATAAAATTTATCTCGCGCAACAGTGATATCCTGCGCTTTGGATATATCGGCGGAGTTTTTTATCAACTTCTGTAAAGTATCTGAACCATGTTGTTTAATCTGCTTTAAAATGGATACCAGTTTTTCCGCTGACGCCTTAGTTCCCTTCAGATTATCATTTGTTAATTCCTGTTGTATCGTGAAATATTCCTCGAGGATTAGGTTCAAGTTGCCGGAAATTATTTTGTTGGTTTTCCCAGGATTTTCGTGTCCGGATTGATGCATCGTTTGACTTGTATGTTTTTCATCTGAGGGATGCGTATTCTTACTTTCGTTGTCTGATGCGGGGCTCATCATGCTTTTTTTCGCCCTTATCTGGAGTTCGCTATCAATTTTAAAATTTCCTCGTGTAACGATTTTTTCTCCTTCATCAAGGCCGCTTTCCACAATGTAATACCTGCCGATTTTCGGCCCAATGATAATTTCTCTGCCTTCGTAGCTGTTCCCGTCAGATTTTTCGATGTATACGATTGCCCGTTTTCCTGTAATTAACGGAGCAGTGTCTTCAATAACGATAGGGTGTGAATTGCAATACCCCGTAGTAATTTCCAGTGCTGCCTCCGCAAGCATCCCGGGTTTGAGCAATCCATTTGGATTATCTACTCCCACTCTTACATCTACCGTTCTTTTCAGGTTATCCAGGAGAGGGTCTATATAGATTATTTTTCCATCAAAAGTTTTTCCAGGATTGGAGGCTGTTTTAATCTCAGCTTTTTGCCCGGTTTCGATAAGGAATTGATCGGTTTCATAAACCTCCAATTCTACCCAAACTTTGCTGAGGTCAGATACTGTAAAAAGCATCGATCCGGTTTTTATATAATCTCCTTCCTGGATTTTTTTCTCAGTGACAAGACCGTCAAGAGGTGAGTAGACAGGAAAAGTGTCAAATACTTTCATTTTTGATTTTAGTTTTTCGATTTGAGTTTCAGAAATTCCCCATAATCTCAGTTTTTTCTCCGCGGATTTCAAGTTGTCTTCAATTATTCGCTGTTTCATCAGCTCAGGATCTTTTTCGTTTTTTAATGCTTTTTCAGCCTGGAGCAGTTCCTCCTGGGCGGAAATTAGCTCCGGGCTGTAAATATCTGCCATTCGCGAGCCTTTTTTTATCTCGTATCCGGTATAATCGGCATACAGTTTTTCAATCCTGCCAGGGAAACGCGCTGAGATGGTTTTCATCCGGCTCTCATCAGTGGTTATTTTACCGAATAACCTGATTTCGGGTTTAAGGTCTATTCTCCTTGCAACCGAAGTTTCAAGTTCAATGAGCTTCTTTGCTGCGTCGCTAAGCTTTAATCCCTGTAGACTCGTTGTATCATCCTCTTCATCCCCGCTTGAAACAGGTACCAGTTCCATGGAGCATATCGGGCAAAGCCCTGGTTCTGTAGCCCTGATTTGCGGGTGCATGGAACATGTCCATACTGTGATTTTTTCTTGTGATTGATTCTCCGGCTGTGGATGAGTCTTCACATGCTGAGTTCTATCCGGCTCAAGAAGATTGCCTGTCAGCAGCACACTCACCACTATTATTGCGATGGAAATTTTTGTATGCTTTTCGATAAATGGTTGTATTTTCTCTAAAAGTCTATTCATCTTTTATCATCTCTTTTTTTAATAAAATCTCTATATTTCTTGAGGCTTATGTCGTGCCCGCTCAGATAATCAGACAGTGCAGCTGTTTTATGCAGCCCGATATTAATCTTTTCGTACTCCAGTCTTGTTTGTATATATTCTCTCTCAGTTTTTAAAAGGTCTATCATTGATAGCGCCCCGTTTCTGAAGTCAGTCAAACTCTGGTTCGTAATTTGCTCTATAATAGGAAGGAAATAATCTTTGTACTCGGTTACCTTTCTTCTATAGTCTTTCAGGTCAGCTGCTGTCTTTGCCAGTTCCGCTGTCATTACCGTTTGTTTTTCTCTTCGTGACAAGCTCTGCATCGTGGATTTTGCCCTGGCGCTTGCCTCCTCTGCGTTGTTTTTACCTGAGAAGAAGGGGATATTCACCGATAACATAATACCGACAGCGTCAGTCCCACTACCCGGCATGTCAGGAGTGACTGATTCACCGATACTGGTCCATTCGGAGCCGAGGACTATATCGGGGTAATTGTTTCTTGATGCGAGATCAGCTGTGTATGACTCAGCCCTCTGTTTATCATCAAAGATGACGAGGGCTGGGTGATCCGAACTTACTCCGTTTTCATACGAGGATTTTACTTCGGTTAAGCCTGCCAGTTCCTGAGGGAAAGGCAATATCTCGTTTAAATCACTTCCGATTAGGGTTTGAAGCCTGGCGGACAAGGCGATTCGCTGATCGTCCAGGTTGATCTTTGAAAGCCTCAGTTTCTCCAGTTCCATCTGTATTCTCAGTAAATCCGAATAGGGCATCTGCCCGGTTTCATATTTTGTTCTGGCTACAGCCTCCATACTTTTAATCAATTTTATTGTATATTCTGTGATTTCGGTCTCTTTTGAGAGATAGTAATAATCGTAATATGCTTTCTTGAGTTCTAGTGAAGTTTTCAATACTTCCAACAGGAGAGATTGAAATGCGGCTTCCGCTCCAGCATCAGCAATATCTTGTTGTAATGACAGTTTACCAAACCAGGGGAATTTCTGTGAAATACCGATCTTGTATTCCTGTGGGCCCACACGAGTCTGAATACTTTCCGCCATGTATGTAAATGATAAGATAGGGTCGGGCATACTCGATGCTGATGAT
>JAFGBY010000035.1 GCA_016932915.1 Acidobacteriota bacterium
ACTGGGGACCGATAAGTGTTGCTGGTATCTGAAGACCCAGGGTCTTCTCAATGCGCTGAAAAAGCACGACTTTGATGCGGCGTTAGGCGGCGCCCGCAGGGAAGAAGAAAAATCGCGCGCGAAGGAACGGGTATTTTCCATCCGCGACAGATTCGGACAGTGGGACCCTAAAAACCAGCGTCCCGAACTCTGGGACCTTTACAATACGCGATTGAACAAGGGTCAGACCGTGAGAGTATTTCCCCTCAGCAACTGGACGGAGGTGGATATCTGGAATTACATCCGGGTAGAGAATATCCCGGTAGTTCCTATTTACTTTGCCCGGGAACGGGAAGTGGTAGAGCGGGACGGAATACTCATTCCCGTTTCCACTTTTTCCACCGTTCATGATGAAACAAGCCGCTTTGACAATGAGGATATCCGGAAAATCAACTGCCGTTTCAGGAGTCTTGGGTGCATTCCCTGCACCGGAGCAATACCGTCGGAATCAATCACTCTGGATGACCTGATTATCGAAGTCATCAACACCAGGAAATCGGAACGGGAAAACCGTGTGATAGATCTGGGCAGTGATGCCGCGATGGAAGACAAAAAGAAGGAGGGATATTTTTAATGACAACCCGAGAAAAAACCCTCCTTAGATTTGTTACAACCGGCAGCGTCGATGACGGAAAATCCACCCTTATCGGCAGGCTTTTGTTTGAAACCAAATCCATCTTTGAAGATCAGTACGCCGCGGTTGAAAAAACTTCAAAGAGGCGAGGCCGGGACGAAGCTGATCTTGCCCTTCTTCTGGACGGACTGTCAGCTGAACGTGAACAGGGAATAACGATAGACGTAGCCTACCGTTATTTTGAATCACCGAAACGCAAGTTTATTATTGCCGATACACCCGGTCATGTGCAGTATACCCGAAATACCATAACCGGCGCGTCTACCTCGGAGCTGGCGATTATCCTGATCGATGCGCGAAACGGCGTTCTAACGCAATCCAGACGCCACGGGATAATAATCTCTCTTCTGCAGATTCCTCACCTGATAGTGGCGATCAATAAAATGGATCTTGTTGATTACTCAGAAGAGGTATTCCGGAATATAGTATCAACCTATCAGGATTTCTCCGAAAAACTGGACATCCATGATATCGTCTTCATCCCGGTATCCGCCCTGAAGGGGGATAATGTCACGACAAGGAGCGATAACATGCCCTGGTACGAAGGGTCGACACTCCTGCACTATCTGGAAACAGTCCATGTAACTGCGGATAGAAATCTTCTGGATTTTCGTTTCCCCGTCCAGCATGTTATCCGGCCGAACCTCGATTTAAGGGGTTTTGCCGGCAGAATAACATCTGGAACGATCAGTACCGGAGAAGAGATCGCGGTTCTTCCATCCGGCAAAACATCAACTGTGGAATCAATCGTAACGTATGACGATAACCTCAAAGAGGCCTTTACCCCTCAGTCGGTTGTCATGACACTCACGGATGAAATCGATATCAGCCGGGGGGATATGATCGTTCGTAAGAATAATTTGCCACAGGTCGGAAATCGTATCGAAGCCATTATCTGCTGGATGGATGAAAAAGCAATATCAAATGGAAACCCCTATATTCTCAAGCACACAACAAAAAACGTCAAAGCCTTCATTCCGCGAATCCTGTATAAGATCGACGTAAACACACTTCATAGAGAAAAAACGGATACGCTCTCACTAAACGAGATAGCAAGGGTTGAGATAAGAACAGCTTCCCCCATATTCTTTGACAGCTACAAGAATAATCATGGAACGGGAAGCTTCATACTTATCGATCCTTATACCAGTAACACCGTTGCCGCCGGAATGATAAGGGGACCTGCGCGGACGATCGATGAACTGAATGAAAAAACAGAAGACAAAACCTCTCAAAAAAAATCACCCCATACCGTCTGGAGCGGCTGGAACATCTCCAGAAAAACACGGGAAAAACGCAACGGGCATAAAGCGGCGGTGCTCTGGTTTACCGGATATTCGGGGTCAGGAAAGTCAACGATTGCCGGAAATCTTGAGAAAATTCTCTTTGACGAGGGATGTCATACCATGCTCCTTGATGGTGATACTATCAGACATGGCCTGTGCGGAGACCTGGGCTTCTCAGATGAAGACAGATCGGAGAATATACGACGGGCGGGAGAAGCTGCAAGGCTCTTTTTTGAATCGGGCGATATAGTAATCTGCGCGTTTATATCCCCCTTTGAAAAAGACAGGGCTTTTGCGAGATCGTTAATACCGGAAAATAGATTTTTCGAGATTTATACAAAATGCAGCCTCGACGTATGTAAGAGACGCGACCCCAACGGACTTTACAAAAAGGTAAAAGATGGAAAAATCAAAGAATTTACCGGTATTTCTTCACACTACGAAGAGCCACAACATCCTGAAATAATTGCCGAGACAGATTTGCGCACAGTAGATGATATTATCAGGGAAATCAAAGGGTTCATAAAAGAAAAAAAGATCATCAAGTAAAGACGCTGATAAAACAGAAAGAACGGATTTCTTCTTATATCCTGAAAATCTGCGCAATCCTCCTACCGCAAGATACAGAAAGGAACAAATGTATGGACATTACCGTGTCTCTGTTTCTATGGCTTTTCCTCTTCGCTTTCATCTGCGAATTCATAGATGCTTCCATGGGGATGGGCTACGGCACAATTCTTTCTCCCGTTATGATAATAATGGGATTTGATCCCGTTGTTGCCGTTCCCGCCATCTTGTTGTCACAGTCCTTCGGAGGTTTGACGGCATCTATCTTCCATCAGCAATTTGAGAATGTGAACTTCAATAAAAAATCGGACGATTTAAAAGTAGTTTTTATTATCGTCGGTTTTGGCGTTATTGCCACGATCATAGCGGTTTTCATTGCTGTAAATATACCGAAGACAGCGGTAAAGACATACATTGGTATCCTGGTAATTGTTATGGGCACTTTACTGCTGACGAATAAGACGTTCAAGTTTTCATGGGGGAAAATGGCTGCTGTCGGCGTAGTGAGCGCTTTTAACAAAGCAATCTCAGGCGGAGGGTTCGGCCCCGTAGTAACCGGGGGGCAACTCGTATCCGGGCAAAAGGCAACCAATGCCGTTGGCATTACAACACTTGCCGAGGCGCCCATCTGTATAATCGCCTTTTTGACGTATCTTATTTTAAGGGTCGTAAAAGAAATAGACGGCTCTATCCTTGAAATGCCGGTCTCTAATTTTCTTTCGCTCTTATTCTCATCGCAAGTAATACAGTGGGAATTATTACTTGCCCTGATTATGGGATCGGTTGTCGTGGCGCCTTTTGCAGCCTTTACAACAAAACTGACGAAAAACAAATTAAGATACATAATTGGTGTAATCATTATCGTTCTCGGTGTATGGACTCTGTATAAGACGTTTTGTGCGTAAAACCACTTTAAGCCACATTTTTTTATTATCTTCAGAGACAAAACATCGACCCGGTGAAGGATATGTCGAATACACGAAACGTTCATATAGACAAACTGTCGATTATTGTACCGGTCTACAATGAGGAAGCTACTATTCATCTGATACTGGATAAAATTAAGGCGGTAGAACTGATCAATGAGATACAGAAGGAAATTATCATAGTAAATGATTGTTCAAATGACGGGACGAAAGAGGCAATACGGAAATACATTTACGATAATCGAGACGTCGGGATAAGATATTTCCAGCATGAAATAAACAAGGGTAAAGGTGCGGCGCTTCGTACGGGAATATCACAGGCAACAGGCGAGTATCTCGTCATACAGGACGCGGATCTCGAATACGATCCTGACGAATACAACGATTTACTGAAACCCGTTGCTTCTGGTTTCGCGGATGTGGTCTACGGGTCTCGATTTTTGGGTGGCAATCCCCACCGGATTCTGTTTTCCTGGCATACAATCGGCAACAGGTTCCTGACTTTCCTTTCCAACATGTTTACCAATCTTAACCTGACGGATATGGAAACATGCTATAAACTTTTCAACACGAAAATGATTCAATCCATAAAGTTGAAAGAGGACCGTTTCGGTTTTGAACCCGAGATTACCGCTAAAATCTACCGGATACCTGACGTAAGGATTTATGAGATTGGAATTTCATATTACGGCAGAACCTACGAAGAGGGGAAGAAGATCGGCTGGAAAGACGGGCTCAGGGCTGTCTATTGTATACTGAAGTACGGGCTTTTCAGATCTGAATAGATATGGATAAACATTACATCGACAACGGTCGCTCTACTCTATTCGCCATTTTTTACTTGGTTATTTTTATCGGTATTTCCCTGGCTGTTTATCAGTTTATGTTTAACAGGAGTTTATGGATTGATGAGGCAATGCTCGCACTCAACATCATTAACAGAGGCTTTTCAGGACTTACAGAACCGTTATATTATAAACAGGTTGCGCCTGTAGGATTTTTATTCATAGAGAGAATATCGATCCTGATGCTTGGTAAAAATGAATTCGCGCTGAGGATCTTTCCCCTGATCAGTTTTCTGGTTTCCATACCTCTCTTTTATCTGCTTGGCGGGAAGTTGACTGGAAACAAGATGGTCGCGCTTCTCTCGACATCGATTTTCAGCATCACACTATCGCTTTTAAGATATTCCTCGGAGGTTAAACAGTATTCTTCCGATGTTCTGTTTACCTTAATACTTTTATACTGCTGCCTGACTCTTAAACTTAATACAAACAGATCATTATTGATATATGCGGTCATCGGCGGTATAGCTATATGGTTTTCAAACATAGCGGTTATAATACTCTTCGTCGCCGGTATGTACTCTCTGTACTATGAATTTTACAAGAATAAGCATTTCAAGATAGTGGTCCCGCTTTTGTTCTGGGCGGTATCTTTCTTCATTTATTACATCTTTTTTATTCACAATCACCCGCATACGGAATTCATGATAGATTATTGGAAAGAAGCCTTTTTACCATTAAGCCCGTTTTCTGCGAGTTTCTATTTATTTTTGTTTCGAGTTGCCCAAGATATCTATTCCTATCTTCTGGGGTTCGGTTTTCTCTGGTTTATGCCGTTTTTGATATCAGTCAGTGCCGCCGGATTTATGCTTAAAAGGCGGGAGTACACTGTCCTTTATTTTTTCCTGGCGCCGATAGCGGTACATTTATTCCTGTCGGGTCTGATGTTATACCCATTTAAAGGGAGATTCTTACTCTATAGTATTCCACTGATAATACTAATCTTTTCGATTGGTTTATATGAATTGTTTGAATTTACAAATAAACGAATACTCAAGTTGCCGCAGTTTTTGTTGATACTCCCGGTGCTTGTGATGTTTTATCCGATCTATACAAAATTTCCCATACAAATCCATGAGGTGAAACACAGCCTGAATTATATGGAAACAAATATAAAAAGTGATGAAACGATTTATGTTTATTGTAATTCACGTCCAGCTTTTAAGTTTTATAAA
>JAFGBY010000036.1 GCA_016932915.1 Acidobacteriota bacterium
CAAACCAACGCCACTCAATAACTCTTTTAATGACTGAAGAGTAGATGTTAAAGCGTAAGTAATCAATCCATTGTGTTATTTTTGCCCGAATCAGGTGAAAAACATATGAAAATTTATTTTTTGCTTTTTTGATATTCTCAGCTTTTTTCCTGACCCTTAATATATGTTCATTTCCAATATGTGCAGGAAGTACGAAGAAAGCTTCAATCAGTGAGAAGAATAGGCTGAAAACGACTACGAAAGCCATTTCATACATGAATTCCATCGCGCCTTTTAACAGGAAGAGCGGGCTGAATGCAACGATCGTTGTTGTAACTGATGTGAATACTGCAGGAATGACTTCCATTGTACCGTCAATCGCTGCCCTTTTTGGACTTTTACCGTTTTCAAAATGAGTAAATATATTTTCTGCTATAACAATACCATCATCGACAAGGATACCTACAACGAGAATCATTCCAAAGAGTGAAACCATGTTGATTGTAATTCCGGCATTTGAAGCGACAATGAATGTTGCAAGGAATGATGCTGGAATACCCCAAGCAACCCAGAATGAAAGACGGAAACTGAGGAATAAACCGAGAGTAAGTACAACCAGGAGTAATCCAAATGTTCCGTTCTGGTAAAGTAATTCCAGACGACTGTTCAATAGTTTAAGGAAATCATAGGTAATATAGAGTTGCACACCGTTTTTCTTGGCGTTAAACTCATCTACATAGTTTTTCATATAGTCTGAGATTTCACCAAGGTCTTCTTCCGGGAGTTTACTGATTCTGAAATATACAGCTTCTTTCCCGTTCATTTTTGTGTGAAGCGCAACATCTTTGAATTTAGTCTGAACGACAGCGACATCCCTGATCCGTAAAAATCCTCCGTCTTCTTTGCCCTTGAGTATAATGTTCCCGACTTCATTTGGATTTACCGATCTTGCCCTGGTACGGATGAGGATTTCTTCCTTCGTCGATTTTATCTCACCGGCTGATATATCGAGATTGTTTACTGCGATGGCAGATGCGATCTGTTGAAATGTGAGATTATGACGAAGAAGATCAGTTTCACTGATTTCGACCGATATTTCGAGGTCAGGATACCCGCTGATGGCAACCTGTGTGACAATACCAGAGGTCAGGAGATCGTCTTCGATTTCATCTGCATATTTTTTAAGCGTCATCAGGTCGACATCGCCTGATAAACCAAGGTTCATAGCCCAGGTAGTTGAACGCTGTTTGGATACAACAGGTTTTTCTGCGTCCACCGGGAAAGAGGCTATTGAATCGACAGCATTTTTAACTTCCAGTAAAGTCTCATCGATATCATAATCACCCGTGACTTCAATAGTAACCACAGTATAGTTTTCACTTGATGTTGATGTGACTTCTTTTATACCAACGATACCTTTTATCGCCTCTTCAACTTTTAGTGTTATACCTTCTTCCATTTCTTTAGGCGAAGCGCCCGGGTAAGCTACAGTAATATTTAAGAAACGTTCAGCTCTTTCAGGGAAAAAAGATTTCTTCATATTAAGGACGCCCAGAAGGCCTCCAATGACCAGGAACGCTATTACCAGCTTTGAATAGAATGGAAATTTAATAAATTCAGTTATTATTTTCTTCATCTTCAAGTGTCTCCACTAGTGAATTCTCCGCAACGTTGAGTAAAGGTTCTACGACTACTAATGTTCCTTTATCAATTCCGGAAAATATAATAGTATTTGAATTAATCTTATGAATCTTGATTTCCTGTTTCTTCAACCGATTGTCGTTAACGATAAATACGATGTTATGATTGAAGACAGCATTCCTGGGTATTTCCATAGTTTCTTTAATTACTCGTCCATTAAAAGAAGCTTTCAGGTACTGGCCTTTGTAAAGCGGTGTACCATTTTTATTATCGACATTCACAAAAGCTGATATCGACTGTGTCTGCGGATCGACAAAGTTTGATTTACGGACTGTAATACCTTCCCAGGTCTTACTTCCATCTTCTAGGCAGATAGTAACTTTATCACCGATTTTAACCCAACTGGCATCCTCAAGTTCCAGCGGAAACTCGATTTCCAAAGAATCAGTTCTAATCATTGTTGCTAGAGTACTGCCGATATTAGCAACCGATCCGCCTTGTAACCTGACATCAGTTAAAGCTCCGTCAAATGGAGCAATAAGGTTATATTTTTCTAGTGTTTCTTCCTGTTGCTTGATGGAATAATAGCTACTCAATATCCCCCGGGATGCCAGGAAGATTTTCTCTTTGTTTGATTTAATCTTCGGCATAGGCGGGAGATCCTTGTCTATATCAATCGAATTGAAAAATTGGTTCCACGCCTCAAAGTTCTCAGGGAAGTCAATTTTAAAGTCGGGTAGAAGCAAAGCTACTGAGTTCAGGAAACTGCTTTTGCTTGAGTTTAAAGTGAGACGCATCTGTTTATCATAGATTTTTACAAGCAAGTCGCCTTTTTTAAATGACTGTCCTTTTTTGAAAGGTATATCGCCTTCGATTAGTTTTCCCTGCACTTCCGCGCTGAGTGTTACCTCATGAGTTGATAGAACTCTTCCAAGGCTGGTCACTTCAGCTTTTACGTTTTCATATAGAACAGGTGCTACCTTAACTTTTCTCTTAAATTCGGGATGTACCATTTTTTCCTGCTCGGGTTTTAATCCACGAAGGAAAAACATAAGCAAGAAACTGAAAATGATTAATCCTATAATAGAAAGGGTAATCTTTGTTTTCGTTTTCATATTTTTTAACCTCTTTATAAGTTTTATTCTTTACAGCAATCTGATTGAAAGTTGATCAGGATTTTATTTAATACCATTTTAGTATTAGTAAGTTCGTCTTCTGTTATGCCTTTTAGCATTGTTGATTGAATATCTATCAGAATATGTTTGTATTTTTTTACAATTATCTCCCCTTTTTCAGTAAGTATTAACTTATTCTGCCTCTTGTCATGTTCATCTTGTTGTCTGATTACATAATTTTCAGATTCCAGGAAATCAATAGATCTGGTTAATGTAGTTTTGTGAATACCAGAAACTTCTGCAATGTCTTTCTGGATCACGTGCTCTTTTTCTTTTATTATGAAAAGTTTAATCCAGTCATGAAACGATATCTCAACGTCAGCTTCTTCGAATTGCCTGGTCATCATTACACCAAACAGCTTCATAACATGTCCCAGATAAAACATTAAGTTTTCATCGACTTTTAGCTCCATTAACAATCCTTTCTACAAAAATAGTTGCATTATCAATTGTTTCATACGCAACTTAAAGTAAAATTGTTCTAAATGCAACTAATTTTTTAGATTATTTACGCCCGAATTTGGTTAAAATTTCTTTTTGATTTATTTTGATTATAACTGGGCGTCCATGAGGACAACGATATGGCTCATCTGTTTGAAAGAGGGTATCAACCAGCCATTCGATCTGGTCATAAGTTAATGGCATATTTTTCTTGATTGCTCCCTGACACGATAGAGAAGTAATTACTTCATCCCTTATCCGAAGAGTCAGGCTCTTATTATTCTTCTTTTTTGTGAATTCACCGGTGGTTTCTATGATTTCTCTGATCATGCTCTCTGTATCCCCGACAACTCCGGTAGGTACAGACAGGACACGCCAGGCTCGAGGCCCAAAAGATTCAACATCTATACCTGCATTACTCAATTCCACGGAGATTACCTCCATGACTTGATTTTCCTCTGGCGATAGTTCCAGAGTAACAGGGATTAGAAGTTGCTGTGATTCAATGTCTTCATTTTCAAGCCCGGCTTTTAATTCATTATACCTTATCCGCTCGTGCGCCACATGTTGGTCGATTATATAGAGATCGTCATCCATTTCTATTAAGATGAAGCTGTCGTTATATTGACCGACTATATTATATTCGCGAGTGTGGAGATCCGGTAGGGCTTCGGTTTTAGAAGGAGATGCTGTTTCTGCTTTCGTCCCTGGAGATTCTATTTTTTCTATATTAGTTTCGTGTAAAGGTTGGATTTGCCCTGATTTTTCTAATTTTTGCTCAGTATATAAATCATCGTGTTTTTCCATATGAGATGGGGTAGTACGGGTATTTTTTCTTTCCGATGTAGGAGCAGTTCCTTCCTTAAGATAATTGGAAAATGATCCTTTTTTTAACTTATCTACATGGTTCGGTTTATCTTCAAACTGAGTTTTTACCTCAGTATCCGGACTGTTTATCTTAATTACCGGGCTGTTTTTGATCAGAGCAGCATTTATAGCCTCCACGATGATATCGTGTATATATGACGGATTATCGAATCGGACTTCGGTTTTTGTCGGGTGTACATTTACATCCACTTTATCAAACGGGATTTCCAGGAAAAGAAAAATGGACGGGTATTTACCTTTTGGTATGAGGTTCTCATAAGCGGACAAAACCGCATGAGAAATAATCTTATCATCTACCGAACGTTTATTTATAAAATAGAACAATCCGTCACGATTCGCTTTCTGATGGCCAGTATGTGAACAATAGCCAAAAACCTTGATATTCTGTCTTTCCGATTCAAACGGAAGAAATATTCCTGCCTGTTCACTTCCAAGCAGATGATATATCCGTTCGAATACCGTTTTGATCGGTGGAGTCTGGATTATATGTTGCGAACTCGAAAATACATTGAAACGAATCTCAGGATGGGCAATCGCGTAACGGGTAAGATATTTGATTATCCATCTCAGTTCTACAGAATCGGATTTAAGGAACTTGAGCCTTGCTGGAGTATTGAAGAAAAGATCTTCAACTCTTATTGTTGTCCCTTGCTGTCGTGCACCTTTTGATACATTTAGAAGTTTGCCCCCTGTAACTTCAACTATTGTTGCCGCTGAATCTCCTTCTGTTCTTGTAGTCAGCGTGAACCTGGAAACCGAAGCTATCGATGCAAGCGCTTCGCCGCGGAAGCCGAGTGTTGAGATTGAATCAAGGTCTTCAGCTTTTTTTATTTTCGATGTTGAATGCCGCTCCAGGGATATTATTGCATCGTCGTGGTCCATCCCGGTACCGTTATCGCTGATCTGGATAAGTTTTTTCCCTTGCCCGATTATCTTTATCTCGATATCATCTGCCCCCGCATCTATTGAGTTTTCTACCAGTTCTTTTACTACGGATGCCGGCCGTTCGACGACTTCACCGGCTGCAATGCGGTTACTGATCCTATCAGGCAAGATATATATTTTAGACAAAACGTAATTTCCGATTCTTTATTTTTTTATTCCAGATTTAAATAACAGGCAATGAACCACTCCCCATATTCCATCCGCAATACCGAGCAGTAGAAAGGTAAAAGGATATCCGTATAGGAAGTATGCAGCAAAGAAAAAGAGAACACCGGAGAAACGGGCGCAGATTGCGATTTTCACCAGGATGATATTTCCTTCCGGTTTAAACCAGTAAAGAATATAGAACGCACCAATGATTATCAGGAACAGGCCGTTTAAACGGAGGTAAGCTTCTTCCAAGGGCATATCCAGCAAAATTATTTTTGCCAGGATTCGAGGGATGAATAGTATAAACAAGCCGAAAAATATATCGTATATCCCGCCGAGGATCATAGAATACTGGAGAGCGGATTTTTTCTTCATCATCATTAATCTATCTTCTATATTGTTTTAAGATAATCCCTAAGTTTATCCCCGAGTTCATCACGTTTCAGAGCATAATGTATATTGGCCTCAAGAAAACCAATTTTGGAACCGGCGTCGAATCTTTTACCGATGAATTTGTAACCATAAAGATTACGCTTTTTCATCAATTCGAGCAGAGCGGTGGTGAGCTGAATCTCCCCTGTATGGTCTTTATCAATACCCTGTAGTATTGGGGCAATATCAGGTGTGAGGATGTACCTCCCAATAATTGCCAGGTTGCTGGGCGCTTTGCCTTTTGGTGGCTTCTCTATCATACCAGTCAGTTTATAACTTCTACCGTCTTCTTGACCTGTTTCAAGTATCCCATATTGATGTGTCATCTCGTTCGGGACTTCCATTGCGGCAATAATTGGGCTGTCCAACCTCTCATATTCATCCACCATCTGCTTGAGCACCATCGGTTCCGCCGAGATAATATCATCAGAGAACATCACAGCAAACGGTTCATTGCCAATCAATGGAAGGGCGATTGCTATCGCGTGACCGACACCCAGGGGCTGTTTCTGACGGATAAACGCGAGATTTGCCATCCGGCCAAGCCTTTTTTCATATTCGAGAAAATCCGTTTTTCCTCGTTCTTCGAGTTCCTTTTCTAGTATAGGGGCGATATCGAAATGATCTGCAATACTGCTTTTACCAACAGAATCTATCACTATAATCTTTTCGATCCCCGCTTCCAGGGCTTCTTCTATGGCGTATTGTATCAAAGGCTTATCGACGACCGGTAGCATCTCCTTTGGAATTGATTTTGTTATCGGCAAGAATCTGGTTCCCAGGCCTGCTGCAGGCAGCACCACTGTTTTCACTTTCATTTATTATTCTCCTTTAACTTCCACTGTAGGGCAGCAAACTTCTGCTCATAAAGATATATTCGATCTGTGAAGCCTGTTCACGGTTGCAGAAAACATATGTTGGTTTAATGGTTTTATATAATTCCTCAAAGTCAGTTTTATCTTCTTGTGTGTCAGTATAAGAACTTTTAAATTTTTGTTCGAGTGCTTTTCGACTGAATAGTATGTATCCAAGGAATGCCTTTTTATAATGGTTATGATCCTGCCATTCCATGATCAACCTCGGAGTAGGAGGATTGCCACTTTTCGATTTGGCCTTATTCAGAAGGTGAATTCCCTTTTCAGTAAAGTAATAATGTTTTTTATAGGCAACTACGTTATAAACGATTGGAATGAAAACAAAAACCATGAATAATGTATCTGGAATTCCGCCTTTTCCAGTATCCTTCTTCAATTCCAGAACAATCGGAATGATGATCATAGCAAGGCAAAGAAGAACAGCGAAAACCTTCAGTGGAGTGGGGAGGGAAAAATCGTATTCAAAAATAATTCTTTCCTCCAAACTATTCCTGATCTCAGTCATTTTATGTTCTTCTGATTCCATAATTCTCTCCCGGTGTTAATGCCCTAAATATAACACACCGTTTCCCTGGCGTAAAGAATGAGCTAGATCCGACTATTAATCTGAACTGTGAGTTGTTAATAATTAAAAGGTTAGTTTTAAATCCAGTTCATAAGGGATTCACGGATAGATGGAAATTTGAATTTAAAACCGTGCTTCAGCAATACCTCTGGTTGAACTTTAGTACTGGAGAGTAGCATCTCATCCGCGAGTTCACCGAATATGATTTTTAATACCCATCCAGGGATGAAAAGAAATGCTGGGCGACCAAGAAGACGGCCAAGCTCTTTTGTGAAAACGGAATTAGTGACAGGTTCAGGAGATACGAGGTTAAAAGGGCCTTTAATCTCTTTTTTCCTGATTATAAACTTTAAAGCTTCAGTAAAATCCTTTATATTGATCCAGCTCATGTACTGTTTTCCAGTGCCAAGCCTGGCACCTAGCCCCATTTTAAAAACAGGAAGTAATTTGTTTAACATTCCACCATTGCCGATTACTACACCGGTACGGATATTTACAACTCTTGTTTTACTAGATTCTAATTCAGAGGCGCTTTCCCAATCACGGCAAACTTCTGTGAGGAATCCTTCCCCGGGTTTATCTTTCTCGGTCAATTCATCATTACCACGGTCACCATAATAGCCGACAGCGGAGGCTGAGATGAAGAGTGATGGGGGATTCTTCAGTTTATCAATAGTCTCGGCGAGCAGCTTAGTTCCGATAATCCTGCTCTCATAGATTTTCTTCTTTTTACTTTTTGTCCATCGGCCATTAGAAAGGTTTTCTCCTGCAAGATGTATGATTACATCGAATCCTTCCATAGCTCCAGAAACAATCTTGTATGATTCGATATTCCAGGCAACATCCTTCGGCGTTGCCCTATCATCGCGTACTAGTTTCACCACAGTATGCCTATCTCTGTGAAGTTCGCCGGTTAGATAAGAGCCGATAAAGCCGCTTGCACCGCTGATAAGTATTTTCATGTTTTACCTCATGATTGAATACGTTGTTTTAACCTGGATTATTCTTAGTATAATAGAGGAAGGTGCATTATGGAAGACAAAACCGCAAAGCCCTGCCTTATCGTATCTGCTTGCCTTATGGGATATAAGGTTAGATATGATTGTCTTGATAAAAAAAATGACTACATCATAAATGAGTTATCAAAGCGGTTTGAATTGATACCGGTTTGCCCTGAGTTCGAATCCGGGATGGGGACACCACGTGAGAAGATCAAACTCTATCAATATGAAGGTGAAATCAAGGTTGTAGGCACTGAGAGCAGGACCGATTATACAGATACTATTAAAGAATTTTCTCGAAAGAAATTGAAGGAAATCTCCGAAAAATGGAAAATCACTGGCGCTATCCTGAAGAGTAAATCACCCAGCTGTGGAATTAGAAATGTTCCAGTACATAACCTCAATGGTGACATTCTATATATTGATAAGGGATTATTTGTTTTTATCTTAAGTTCAGAATACCCCGATCTTCCGGTAATAGATGATCAAGAAATTGAAGACCAGAAAAAGCTTGAAGCTTTCTTAAATCGAGTTAACAAGTGAAGAAAAAAAAGCCGGCTTTTCAGCCGGCATATATATCAATAAAATTAGAAATTACTTCGATACATTTTCCGGTACTTTTCCGGCAATGGCGTTTTTGGATACCTCGATTTTTACGTTGTTTGCGATTTTCAGCTGGAACCTGTCATCAGATACGCCGGCTATAACACCGTAGATTCCGCCCTGTGTTACAACTTTGTCGCCGTTCTGGAGAGATGCGATAGTCTGTTGGAGCTGTTTACGTTGTTTACGCATTGGAGCGAAAAGCAGGAAGTAGAATATTACAATAATAATGACCAGGGGTATCATACTGCTGAATATATCACCCTGGGGTTGCGCCTGTTGCGCTGCAGCTGCTAATGAATTTAAACCGTTGAATAACATATTTCTTTAACCTCCAAACTGGTTTTTATCCTTTGTATCCTTCCTCATAACGAGGAAGGTTTTCTTTATACCATTCATAAAAATTTCCGGATTGTAAAGACTCTCTTATTTGCCTTATTAAGTCAAGGTAAAAATAGAGGTTGTGTATAGTCAGGAGAATCGCAGCGGTGATTTCACCGGATTGGAAAAGATGCCTGAGATATGCCCGAGAAAAGTTTCTGCAGGTGTAGCACTGGCAATCAATGTCTAAAGGATTACTGTCCATTCGGTACTTTGCATGTTTGATAATCATCTTGCCCGATTCGGTAAAAACGTACCCATTACGGGCATTTCGAGTCGGAAGCACGCAATCAAACATATCGATCCCAAGGGCTACTGCCTTGACGATATCAGCCGGCATCCCGGCACCCATAAGGTAATGTGGCTTTCCTTCCGGAAGGGTAGGAACAGTATGATCTATTATCTCAAACATAAGATCCTTCGGTTCCCCAACGCTGAGGCCACCAAGGGCGAATCCATCAAAATCTATTTCCTGCAATTCATGAGAACTTTTAGTGCGCAATGTCGGAAACATTCCACCCTGAACGATTCCGAAGAGCAGGGAACCGCTTTCCTTATTAAAGGCATCCCGGCATCGGTGCGCCCAGCGGGTTGTAAGGTTCAGGGATTCAAGGGTTTGTTGTTCAGTTGCAGGGTAGGGTGTACATTCATCGAATGCCATTATAATATCTGAACCTAGGGCCTGTTGAATCTCTATCGATTTCTCAGGTGTGAGCATATGCTTCGATCCATCTATATGTGAACTGAATTTAACTCCTTCTTCGGTCACCTTATTTAGATCCGACATCGAAAAGACCTGGAATCCGCCGCTGTCGGTCAATATCGGTTTATTCCAGCTAATAAATTTATGGAGCCCACCGAATTCCCTGATGAGCTCGTGCCCAGGGCGGAGGTAGAGATGATAAGTATTCCCGAGGATTATATCAGCGCCAAGTTCTTCCACCGTTCGATGAGTTAGTGCTTTTACTGTACCCTGGGTTCCAACCGGCATAAACACCGGTGTGGGTACGGAACCGTGTTGTGTTTCTATTACTCCTAGCCTTGCTGCTGTCTCTTTATCTTTGCTTAATATAGTAAATGACATACTGCTTTTATAGTAGTTCTGTTTGTAAATATTGTTCGATTGTTCCCGGTTATGTATTCGCTCTGTTAAGTAGCGCATTCAGGCGAGCATTCAAGCTGGCTTTTTCCCGGTACAGGTTATTTTTCATCAATCCAAGGAAAACCTTATATGTAAACTGCTTCATTATATATAGATCTTCTCTTTCGAATTTTGGTTTCTTGATTTTATTGATCGCTTCAAGCACACCGGCGACTCGTCCATACATCAATATTGGATAAGCTGCAATATTATGAATACTTCCCGGCACGGTCGTTCTCACTTTTGGGGATATCCGTGTGTCGTCATCAGCATTCGAAATGAGGACAGGTTTCTGTACATCGAATACCATCCCCTCGATACCTTCACTGGTGCTAAGGATTATATTTTCACTCAGTCGTCCTTTAACACTAAGGAAGGATCGTACATAAAAAGTCTCCGATGAATTTTTACTGTCCAGCATGAAAAGAATTATGCTTTCGCAATTCAACAATTCACGGCATTTTCCGAGGATTGCGGTAAATAACAGCTCCTGGTGATCCTCGCTGAGTATTACCTGGTCGATTTCGTTAAGAGCTTTAGAACTTACGATCTGTTTCCTCTGGTCGTGGATGAGCTGCGCATTTCTGAGGGATAGAAGTATCTGAGCGTTCAGGAGTTCAAGGATATTCAAATCAACCTGGGTAAACGATGTGCCATCCTTTTTATTATTTACATTTATGACGCCAATTACACGGTTGCCCACTTTTAACGGAAGAGATATAAAGGAGCCTGTGTTGTATTGCTTACCATAATCAGCGATTTTAAGATGACTGAATTTATGAACGTTATCTGTAAGTATAGGCTGGCCGGTTTTAGCAACGTAACCGGCAATCCCTTCACCGACTTTAAGCGATGGATTCTTCTTGGCTACATCAGGAAGGCCTTTTTGTGCAGTAATGATCAGTTTATTTGTGATCGGATCGATTAATAGAAGGGAGACAATCTGAACATTTAGTGTCGATGATATCATCTCAATCATCTTCTGCAGAAGGACATCGTTATAAACAGTTATCTTTTCAGGGAAACTGTCAGCCAGGGTTTCAAGAAGCCCGTCGGATTGCTCGACCAGGGATTCGAGCATATTAAGCGTAGTAGATTTTTCATCATCTAGTTTACTGTGATCCGGTTCACCTTTTTTCTGGAATTCAATTGCCCTGACAATTGCATAATACAATTCTTCCATATTTATCGGTGAGCGCATATTAAAGAAAGCTCCATCCTGCAGGAGCTTTCGTCCTTTCGTAATAGTTTTTGAACTACTTAATACAATAACAGGTATTTCAGGTAATTTTTTCTGGATTACATAGTACCAGCCTACATCATCTTTCTTGAGATCGAGGTTATATATAATTGCCTTGGGTTTTTTTACTGTAGCCATCTGCAATAGAGAATCGATACTCTCGAAATATACTGCAGATACTTTTTTCTCAGAAAGGTATTCTTTATTCAAATCTGAATTAAAGTTTGAATAATCCAAAAAATAAACATCAATTGGATCGCTCATAATATTGATATTCCTTCACATAGTTTCGAGCTTTTAAAGGCTAATTATACATCTATTCTAAGATTTTGGAAGTATTGATTTATTTAAGTATATATTTAGGAATTTTCCTACCTTGACTCTTCTTTTCGGGTTACATATACTCTGGACTGGGAAAATTTTATAGCGTTATTAAGGAGAATTAAATGTCATTGTATAAAACTTTAAAAGAAACCGATTCTGTAATATATGAAGCGATTCAGAATGAAATAGATAGACAAAACGACGGCCTGGAGCTGATTGCTTCAGAGAATTTTGTAAGCCGTGCAGTTTTAACCGCTGTCGGTTCAGTTTTCACTAATAAATATGCTGAAGGATATCCCAGGAAAAGATACTATGGTGGATGCAAATTTGCGGATATCTGTGAGGATGAAGCCAGAAACAGAATGAAAGAGCTTTTTGGCGCTGATCATGCCAATGTTCAGCCTCATTCTGGAACACAAGCCAACCAGGCGGTATATTTCACATTGTTGAATCCTGGCGATACTATCCTCGGTATGAATCTTTCTCATGGTGGACACCTTAGTCATGGGCACCCGGTTAATTTTACAGGTAAGCTATATAACATCGTCCAGTATGGTGTAAACAAGGAAACAGAGACAATCGATTATGATGAGATGGAATCTCTTGCAAAACAGCATAAACCCAAACTAATAGTTTGTGGAGCGAGCGCCTATGCAAGGACTATAGATTTTAAAAGAATCCAGGAGATTGCCGACGCCACAGGAGCATTGGTATTGGCTGATATCGCTCATATTGCTGGCCTCGTTGCCACCGGTTTGCATCCTTCCCCGGTCCCTCATAACGCATTTGTTTCTACAACCACACATAAAACACTTCGTGGCCCCAGGGGCGGAGCTGTAATGTGTAAGGAAGAATACGCTGCAGACCTCGATAAAGCGGTTTTCCCGGGCGGCCAGGGCGGCCCGCTGGTTCACGTAATGGCAGGCAAAGCGGTCTGCTTCAAAGAAGCAGCAAGTGATGATTTTAAATCATACCAGAAACAGATTATTAAAAATGCTGCTGCTCTTGCTGACACTATTCAGGGTAGGGATTTCAGGCTCGTGAGTGGAGGAACCGATAATCACCTCATGCTAGTGGATGTTTTTGCTCACGGAATAACCGGAAAAGATGCCGAGAAGGCTTTACAGAAAGCTCATATCACAGTTAACAAGAACACGATACCGTTTGATACACAGAGCCCGTTTGTTGCTTCCGGGATCAGAATTGGTACGCCGGCTGTTACAACAAGGGGAATGAAGGAAGCCGAGATGAAAGTCATCGGCAACCTGATCTGCGATCTGCTTGAAAATATTGAAGACGAAAAAACGCTTGATAAGGTGAAGGAAGGGGTAAAAGACCTCACGTCTAAATTCCCACTTTATCTCGATATCAGGGATATGTGGGAATAGAGGATCAATTCTTTCATCCTCAATTGATAAACTCTATTTAAAGTTAGGTGTACTATGAAAAGCGTATTTGAAATGTTCGGGCATTCTCCGTTCGCACCGCTGATGAAACATATGGATAAGGTACAGGAATGTGTAAAACTCGTACCACAGATGATGACGCACTACCTCCAGGAAGAGTGGGATGACGCAAAAATAATTTTCAAAGAGATTTGTAAAACAGAACATGAAGCAGACGAAATCAAGAAAGAGCTGAGACAAAATCTGCCAAAAAGTTTCATGCTGCCTGTAAGCCGTGCCGACTTGCTCAATTATCTCAAACAGCAGGACAACATAGCGGATGCAGCGGAAGACTGTGGTGCATTATGTAACCTTAAACATATTGTCCTGCCACAGGATCTTCATCTATTATTGATAGAACTTATCAGGAAAAACCTGGAAGCGGTGGAGGCAGCGGCAGAAATCACTTCGACTATAAAGAGCCTTACTGAGAGTGGGTTCTCTTCAAAAGTTGCTGAAACTGTACTGGAGAAGGTGGAAATAGTTTCTCATCTGGAATGGGAATGCGATAAAGCCCAGATGTCTTTTGCAAAAAGGCTTTTCGAACACGAGAAAGATATTGATACAATCAACGTAATACTCTGGTTTAATATTCTAAGGACTATCAGCAAAATGTCTAACGCCGCTGAGGGAGTTGGTGTTCAGATGAGCGTTATGTTGGCAAGAGGCTAAAAAAAGAATGAAATTAACCGGATTTCAATAAAGGTATGTGATGGGATTGATTCAGCTGTTTCTAATACTTGCGATATTCGGAGGATTGTATGCTTCGTTTATGGGGGGAGCAAACGACCTCGCGAATTCTATGGGAACATCGGTAGGATCCGGTGTTTTAAGTCTTAAAAAAGCAGTAATCATTGCTGGTATAGCAACCTTTATGGGAGCGGTACTGGTTGGACAATATGTTACATCCACAATAGCCAAAGGAATTGTGAGCCCGGATGCCTTTGCGAAGGATATGAATTCCTTTGTGTACGGTATGTTTGCCGCGCTTATTGCTACAGGTATCTTCTTGCAACTATCAAATCTTTTCGCCCTTCCGGTCAGTACAACACATTCGATTGTTGGAGCGGTTTTTGGTTTTGGACTGATTATTGGAGGTCCTTCTTCCATAAACTGGGCAAAGATGGGATTTATTGTATTATCATGGATAACATCACCGGTTGTTGGAGCAACACTCAGTTTTGTGATTTTCATTTTCATACGGAAGAATCTTCTGGAATCCAAAGATGCCAGTAAAGCTGCGAATGTAATACTTCCCTTATTTACTGTGTTCACAATATTTCTTTTGATCATGTCCTTTCTTTACAAGGGATTAAAAAATCTAAAACTGGGTATATCTTTTGAAGTATCTATATTGATATCGCTGGCAGTAGCATGTATTGCCGGTGGATTCACACTTTTCCGGATACGAAAAGCAATACGAAACGACCGAACTGAGCGTCAGGTAATAGACAAAGCATTCAGGGCTCTGCAGGTTATATCTGCGACATTTGTCGCTTTTGCGCATGGTTCAAACGATGTCGGCAATGGGATCGGACCATTAGCAGCAATAGCGAATGTAGCGAGGCAGGGAAACTTCCAGACAGCTACCGGTGTACCGATATGGGTACTCCTGATTGGCGCTGGTGGTATTGTAACCGGTCTGGCAATACTAGGGTACCGGGTTATTGAAACTGTCGGTAAAAAGATAACAGAGATTACGCCAGTTCGCGGTTTCACTGCCGAATTTGGCGCAGCTACCACTGTCTTAATGGCATCTATACTTGGTCTACCGATATCAACTACGCATACGCTTGTAGGTGCGGTCATAGGCGTTGGCCTGGCACGAGGAATGGAAGCGATTAACCTTAATATTATCAGGAAGATAGTCATCTCATGGCTGCTAACTGTTCCAATCTCTGCTGTATTTACTGTTGCAATTTATTATATCATTCGCATGTTTGTGGCATAATTATTGCCTTATGAATAGAGTAACAATAGGACAAGCGGTACTTGAATTAATAGAAGGTGACATCACCAAACAGGATACAGATGCCATAGTCAATGCTGCTAATTCAGGCCTTAGGGGAGGCGGAGGTGTTGATGGTGCTATTCACCGCGCTGGTGGGCCCGATATAATGTTTGAGTGCAGGAAAATAGGGCACTGTTCTCCAGGAGAGGCTGTTGTTACAACAGCAGGTAAGTTGAAATCACATTATGTGATTCACACGGTAGGACCGATATGGCATGGTGGAAAAGAAGGGGAATCGGAAATATTGCAAAATGCATATCTGAATTCACTTAAAAAAGCGGAGTCGCTAAGTCTACGGACTATTGCATTCCCGTCAATAAGTACGGGAGTATACGGCTATCCTGTCGATCAGGCATCAATGATTGCTCTTAAAACTTGTGTCAAATTTTTACAAGAAAAAGCTGCGACATTAAAACTGATAAGATTTGTTTTATTCGGAGAAGAAAATTACTCTGTATATAAAAAAGCATTGAACGAAATAATGTAAGGAATTTCCTGAGCCGTTTCCTTCCTGTTTATAAAGTTATGGAAACAGAAATGATTTTTGCTAAAATTATCTGGATATTGAAAGGATAAGGTACTGAATATGAGAAAAGCGCTACAAATATTTGTTATTCTGTCGCTGGCTTTACTATTCGTGATGTGTGAGGATCGTACCAGTGAGGTACCCGAAATCGTAAGTTTACAACCAAGCTTGCTTGTAACCAATATGCCTGGTTTTGATCTTGTAGTAAAAGGATCCGGATTTACCCAAAAATCTGTCGTATATTTTAATGGTGTAGCGAGGGAAACCGCTTTTCTAAATTCTGAAGAACTGGTAGTCAGTATTCCTCATGAAGCTATAACCGATGATGCAGTTGAGAATTTAACAATTGATGAGAACGGTTATATTTATGTTCCTGTTTATGTTCATACACCGATTCCGGGTGGAGGAGATTCAACAATACTCGCATTTAGCTTACAACAAAAATTTACATTAACGGAACCGGAACAGTTGCCAATTACCCAGATGGATAACAGTAATCCGCAGATTTATTCACGAGCTGGTGGTGGTTTATATATCTTAACAAACGCGATTGACGAGACCAATTTTGTAGCATATTCAACAGTTTCTACTAATTATGGAGATACTCTGACTAGCACACAAATAGTAGAAGAATTCCTGTCAACTCTTGGATATGGGATAAAGAACTGGCTATCATGGGATTTTAACAGTATATATTATCACACATATCTATATTATTTTGAAGGTAACTATTCTATATACGGAAGAGTATCTGATGATGCTGCGGTATCATTTGATGCATCATTTTTTGAACCTATTTCATCAGAATATGAAATCAAGGATTTTAGAAGCCTGAATTATGGTTCGGAAAACATATTTACTGTATGGTCAATCTACGATGCTGATGGAGTTGGCGTGATTCAATTTAACGTTACTCGTGATCAAGGAAATAGTTATTCTGATACAATTCAAATAAATCAACGACCTCTAGCCTCACCTTATGTTGTGTTTGAAATTGATAAAAATACTGGGAAGATAATTATTTCATGGGTAGCAAAAAACGAAGATACAGGAATTGAAGGTATCTATACTTCTGAATCAAATGATTATGGCAAGACATTTTCAGCACCAGTCAGTATAATTACAGGTAATTCAGCATCAGTTCATATAAGAAAACCGGTTGGTTATCTCTCTTCTGATGGGTTGATGTATTATGCATGGTGGGAATGGAATGGCATTGATACATCATCAATGAAAGTAAGAATTGCTAAGCCTGACGAATCCGGAACTGCATACACTTACCATGATGTAACATCCTTCAATGGTTTCAATGAAAATACAGCTCCTTTGTTGCAAATGGTTGTGGATAATGCAGATAGTGTATATTTTTTACTGCAGGACAGCGATGCAACATTTCATTTCTTAAGAAGTACCGATGGTTTAAATACCTTCACAACTTTTGCTGATTCACAGACTTTCACCGATCATATCGGTGATTTTGCGATGACACTCGATGAATATGGCAAACCAATGCTTGTTTATATGAAATCTGTTGAATACGAAGATGAAGACACTGATGGCAACACTATAACGTTCTCCAATATTGAGCCGTTCTTCGTAAAAACAAACGAATAAGAACAAATTTCCATTAATCTAGTAGCCCTGTTTATGCAGGGCTATTCTTTTTTACCAAGTAACCTTATAAGAATAGCCATTAGTATGAAGCTCAGAGGTAAAAGAATTGCGGGGGATAATCCCCATATAGAGGTAGGAATAAGACATACAATTGCGGCAAAAAGAGCAGTTATAGCTGCATAGGGAATCTGGGTTTTTACGTGGTGAATATGATCTGATGCCGAAGCAATTGAGGACATTATTGTTGTATCCGAAATAGGCGAGGAATGATCTCCGAAAACTGCGCCGCCCATTATAGATGCTATAGTAATCAATAGAATCCTGAATGATTCATCAAACGGCATCCCAAGTGAATGCGCCATTTTAAACGATAGTGGAATTACAAGTGGAGTTAAAATAGACATGGTTCCCCATGAGGTGCCTGTAGAAAAGCTGATAAAAGCTGCTGTGAGAAATGTCGCAACCGGCAACCAATATATTGGGAGTCCTCCCCGCAGAACTGATGAAATATAATCTGC
Source organism: Acidobacteriota bacterium (assembly GCA_016932915.1). Lineage (GTDB taxonomy): Bacteria > Acidobacteriota > DATKUA01 > JAFGBY01 > JAFGBY01 > JAFGBY01. The sequence continues at coordinate 17,896 of JAFGBY010000036.1, forward strand.
GGTCCCCAGATCAGAACATATATCGCCGATAGCACCGGCGAGTATAAGAATAATTACAGCCATTAACATGCTTTTTAATCCGGCTACAAGAGCCTCCATACTTTGTGCAAGTGATAGTAGTTTCTGTGCAAGGCTGATGACAATTGCTACAATGCAGCCTGTAAATGAGACAATGAGCAGAATTTTAAATGAATCTGCTGATGAAAAGATTTCTTTCAGGTTAGTTAAGAAGTTGCCGGATAGAGTTACACCTGATGCCTTAAGCTTCTGAGAGCCGTCAATTACCAGGCCTGCAAGAGTACCAATTATAACATATAAGATTGGGAAGAGAGCATTATACCATCTATACGGGATATTCTCGGGTGGAGTGAGGATTTCAGGATTTAAATCTGCCATCGGGAGAGCTTCATCGGCGAGCACCTTCTTCTCGGTTCTTGCCCGTCTCTCAGCTTTCAACATTGGCCCGAAATCCCTTCCCGATGATATAATCAGGAAGACAAAGAAAATAGCCAGGATGGAATAAAACTGGAAAGGTACGGATTCAATGAAAGTAATAAATGGTGAATACTCAATACCGAGATTCTGAAAAGATGTCGCTATCAGTGATATCTGGAATCCAACCCATGTGGTTACAACTGCTATGCTTGTAACCGGAGCAGCTGTTGAATCCACAATGTATGCAAGTTTCTCTCTTGAAACATAAAGCTTATCGGTGATAGGCCGCATGGTGTTACCGACAATCAATGTATTGGAGTAGTCATCGAAAAAGATAAACAGGCCCATGAACCATGTCGCCAGCTGTGAACGCCTGGGATTCTTTGCGAATTTTTTTAAACTCTTGACGACTCCGAGCGTCCCACCATTCTTGGAAATAACACCAATCATTCCGCCCAAAAGGGTAGTGAAGAGTAGAATTGAAGCCCGGTCAGGATCAGTGACAGAATTTTTAATATAGTTGGTTATTGTATCAAACAATCCAAGGAGAGGATTGTATCCTGCGAGAATTGATGCACCAAGCCATACTCCAGTTACAAGGGCGATAATCACCTGCCTGAATAAAAGCGCCAGGAGTATAGCGATTACTGGCGGCAGGAGGGTAAGTATACCTGGGAGGCATAATACCTCCAGTTCTTTTGTTTCATTACCTATTTTAACGGTGAATACATGCTTTCCTGCAGATGTAAGAATAAGGCTTTCTACAATATAATTATTTCCATCAGCTTTAATCTTGAGGTCTCTTTGAAGTACATTATCTATGTAAATATAAGGTTCTTCTAAAGTGGTGCCGGGATCAATCGTCAATTTAAATTGTATATTTGTTATGACATTCCCGGGTAATTCAACTGAAAAATGTTCCAGATCTGGCGGATTATCAGCATTGATTGATGGGACAAAAAGAACAAAATATAGCAGGCATAGAAAGAGAAACTGAAAATGACGATTGTTTTTTAAATTCATCAGAATTATTCAGTTGTTTCTTTCGGTTCTTTCTTTTTTTCCCTTAAGATACCAAGAGACTCTCGTAAATCATGGTCGATTTTTTTCGCAAGGTCCGGATTTTCCTTAAGCATCCTGCGGACGTTTTCTTTACCTTGTCCAAGACGTTCATCACCATATGAATACCAGGCGCCGCTTTTCTGGATAACATTATGATCAGAACCCATATCGATGATCTCGCCTTCCCAGGAGATTCCCTCGCTGTAGATAATATCAAATTCAGCCTGTTTATAAGGAGCAGCTACTTTGTTTTTAACCACCTTTACCCTGGTTCTATTGCCGATTGCATCCTCGCCCTCCTTGAGAGATGCGATTTTCCGGATATCAAGTCTGACAGAAGAGTAGAATTTGAGAGCATTTCCACCTGTTGTAGTTTCAGGGCTTCCAAACATAACTCCGATTTTCATTCTTATCTGATTAATAAAAATGAGGCATGTTTTGGTTTTTGATATGATTCCAGCCAGTTTACGTAGCGCTTGAGACATCAACCTGGCCTGCAAACCCATATGCGGGTCACCCATATCACCATCGAGTTCGGCCCTGGGGACAAGAGCGGCAACTGAATCTATCACAATTACATCGAGTGCAGCACTTCTTATTAACATTTCTGCAATCTCCAACGCCTGCTCACCGCTATCCGGCTGGCTGATTAGGAGGTTATCTATATCTACACCGATTTTTTCTGCATATTCAGGGTCAACTGCATGTTCTGCATCTATAAATGCAGCCATACCACCGGTTTTTTGTGCTTCCGCAATCGCATGAAGTGCAAGGGTGGTTTTTCCTGATGACTCAGGGCCATATATTTCAATAATTCTTCCTCTGGGATATCCACCTGTACCAAGAGCAAGGTCTACGGACAGGGATCCAGACGGGATAATACTGATTTCGAGCGCTTCCTGGGAACCCAGGTGATAAATAGACCCTTTACCGAATTGTTTTTCTATCTGACTTATAGTCATTTCAACGGCTTTTACTTTAGCTTCATCATTCGGCTTAGTCATTGTTAACTCCTTATCTATAAAAAACGTATATTAAAATTTTAAATCTATAAAATAGGGATTTAATATTTCCCATGTTTCTTCCAATGATTGTGGAATAAGGCGTGTGCCACTAACAGTGGTCATATAATTAGTATCTCCAATCCATCTAGGTACTATATGCAAATGATAATGATCATCTATACCAGCTCCCCCAGCAGAGCCAAGATTCATACCTATATTAAATCCATGAGGCTGATACACATCAGTCAGTATCTCAATACATTTCCTTGCAAGAATAGATTGCTCTGTTGAGGCTTCTATCGGGCTTTTCAGCGGCGAGTTTTCATGATCAACTGGTGCTATCATCAGATGTCCATTCGAATACGGATAACGGTTGAGAAGAATGAAATTATACTTTCCCCTGAATAGAACAAGAGTTGATTTTAAATCAATGGAATCGGCTGCCTGGCATAGTACACACCTCTCTTCTTTCGGAGAGGTGATGTACTTAAATCGCCAAGGCGTCCATAGGTTTTTCATTTCATATACAAATGAAAACCAAATTAAGAATTAACTAGATCTTTGAGTTCTTTTCCGGGCTTAAAGAAAGGAATTTTTTTTGATGGAATCTGAACCTTTTCGCCGGTCTTAGGGTTTCTGCCGAGTCTCGGCTGTCTTTCCCTGATTTTGAAGCTGCCAAAGCCGCGAAGTTCAACTTTGTCCCCATCTTGAAGCGCTTTGGTGATGCTGTCAATCACGGTGTTTACGATAATTTCAGTATGCTTCTTGGACATATCCATTTCTTTAGAGACTTTTTCCACAAGCTCTGCTTTGGTCATCATTATCTCCTTTTTAGAATGACTAACTTTACCTAACTATTCCGCAGTTTCTTCTTTTTCTTCTTGCTGTTCTTCATCAACAACATCCTTTGCAGGCGTTTCTTCTTCCTGGGCCGGACTTGCTTTTGATGTTAAACCACGGAGCGATGATAATTGATCTCCTACCAGATCACCGATGTTTATGGTCCCCTCTTTATTTTCAGTTTTTGTTTTCTGAACTTTTTCTTTCTTCGGTTTGGGTTTTTTCTTCCGGGCTTTCTTTTTCTCGTCCATAATGATGGCTTTTATGGATAAGCCGATTTTCTTTTCATCACGGTCGAGGTTGATAATTTTCATGCTGTAGCTCTGGCCTTCTACGAGTACGTCTTCGGGCTTATCAATTTTCTTAGTATCCAGTTCGGATACATGAATGAGGCCCTCAACATCCTGAGCAACTTCAACGAACGCGCCGAAAGTAGTAATTCTTGTTACCTTACCTTCGATTAAATCGCCAACTTCATGATTTGTGAAGAAATCGTCCCAAGCTTCTGATGTCAACTGCTTGAGGCCGAGAGATATCTGCTGGTTTTCCGGGTCGATGTTAAGAATTCTTGCTTTAATAACATCACCTTTTTTAACAACTTCACTAGGATGGTTAATACGTTTAGTATATGAAATATCTGTAAGGTGGATTAGACCGTCGATACCTTCTTCAATTTCAACAAAGGCGCCAAAGGAAGTTAGGTTCCTTACTGTCCCTTCAATAAGGGAACCGATTTCATATTTTTCGGCGATTTTTTCCCACGGATTAGGTTCAATCTGCTTGAGCCCGAGTGATATTTTCCGGTTATCCTGGTCGATTTCGAGGACAACAGTCTCGATGATATCTCCGACACCTACTATCTTGGAAGGATGTTTGACTTTTTTATCCCAGGACATCTCGGATACATGAACCAAGCCTTCAATACCTTCTTCAAGTGAGATAAATGCGCCGTAATCAGTAATACTTGTAACTTTACCTTTAACTTTTGCGCTTACAGGGTATTTTTCTGCAATACCTTCCCAAGGATCATCAGTTTTCTGTTTGTATCCAAGGGAAACTTTTTCGCCTTCCTTGTCAAAAGCAAGGACTTTAACTTCAACCTCATCACCTACGACAAAAAGCTCTGATGGGTGCGTAATTCTACCCCATGACATATCAGTGATATGAAGAAGCCCATCGATACCGCCAAGGTCTACGAACGCGCCGTAGCTGGTAATGTTCTTTACAATACCCTTGGTGATGTCGCCTTCTTTGAGAGTTTTAAGGGTTTCTTCTCTTTTGTGTTTGTTTTCTTCATCAATGATAACCTTACGGGAAAGTACGATGTTTCCACGTTTCTTGTTAACTTTGATGACTTTCACATCAATTTCTTCTCCGATGAATGAATCAAGGTTGCGAATAGGATGAGTATCGATCAGGGAGCCGGGAAGGAATGCTCTGATTCCTACGTCTACAGCCAGGCCACCCTTAACTCTTTCAAGGACTTTACCAGTGATTACCTCTTCATCTCTATGTGCCGCTTCAATCCTGTCCCAGATTTTCATGCTTGCTGCGCGTGAATGAGAAAGATGAATTCTTCCGTCCTGATCCTCTTCCATAACAATGAGGACTTCTACTTCATCACCAATGTTAATGCTGATACTGCCGTCTGGTCTTAAAAATTCCTGTTTAGGAATAACGCCCTCAGATTTATATCCGATATCGACAATAACTTCACTGTCGGTAATTTTTATAACCTTACCCATGACAACCTCACCTTCGTCATACGAAGCCGCGGTGTTGTCATACATATCTAATAGTTTTTCAAATTCGAGGTTTTCGTCTTGAATTTCCACAGTTCCTTTTGATTCAGAAAAAGAATTGCTTTTTTCGAATTCACCTCCATTTGTGATTTCATTATCCGTATTATTCAAATCGGCCATTAATTGCCACCTCCTAGTGATGTCTTTATACTGTGGAGAATCTCCCAGTATGACAGGCAAGTATGTAAAAACATAGTTTGCCCATGCGAAGCCTGAGTTTAGTCATTGCCAAAAGTTTTGTCAAGGAAAATCATTAGAAAATGGATAGTTTCGGGAACCGTTATTTGCTAAATTACGAGATAATTTCAATTATCTTTATTTAATTCAACACAATGAATTTCTGTAAATACTATTTGAGTGTTTATTTTGCTTATCTTCGTTTTCTTCTGCTGTACATGTTTACTTAATTTGATAAAATTTCAATTGGCGATGGAGCTATAATTGTCTGAATTATCTATAAGTAAGCGAAACCTTCAGTGGATGTTGCTTATCCGTGTAATCCTTGTGACTATACTTCTGGGTAGTGCGCTTACAATCCAGATTGTATATTCGGATGCGCCAGAATACAGGGTGCTGTATTTCTTTATCGGCTTTACTTACCTCTTTACAATTTTCTACGGTCTTTTTTATAAACTTCTAAGTGCAAAGAAACACTATATTTATCTTCAGCTGGTAATTGACGCATTTATGATAAGTCTTCTGATTTATTTCACAGGGGCTTATGAAAGTCGTTTCAAGATGCTGTATATTATACCAATAATTGCGGCATCCATGTTGCTCTATAAAAGGGGCGCTGTCATTCTATCAGTCACCTCGTTTCTGATGTACGGTGGTATCATTAACCTTGTATATCATGGAATTATTTATGATCAGGGTGTTGTATCGCTTCGGCTCATTCCGTTTTCGACACTTATTTATGACTTGTTCTATCATCTTTTTGTCTTCACATTTGTAGCATTTATCATTGCAATTCTTGCTGAAGCAAAGCGCAAGACTGGAAAAAGCCTGGAGAGGGCAAGTGTTAAACTTGATGACCTTAAGGTGTTTAACCGGAACGTTATTGACTCAATGAGGACGGGTCTTATCACTACCGATTTGGGTGGATGGATTATTTCATATAACCGTATTGCTGAGGTTTATGCTGATCAGATTGGTAGAAAGATTAAAAATGAGAAATTGACTGATTTCCTCGGCCTTGATGAAGAAGGGTATGCTTCAATTAAAAACAAGCTATTGATTGATGATATTTACAATGGGGAAGTTACATTCACTCAAAAGAATGGTGAGCAGATTATACTGACTTACTATATATCGATTCTTCCTAACAGTAAGGGTGAAAAAATAGGTTATATAATCAATTTCCATGATATAACGGAGCTCCGCCAGCTTGAAATTGAACTTAAAATGAAGGATAAACTTGCCGCTCTTGGATCGATGGCTGCATCTATTGCTCATGAGATACGGAATCCGCTCGCAGCGATATCCGGTTCAGCTCAGGAACTGGGTAATTCCCAGGAGATGTCTTCACATGAGCTGGCTTTACTGGATATCATCGTAAAAGAAACCAAGAGGTTGAATAATACGGTCCGGCATTATCTTGAATACACTAAGGCTCATCCGTTTGTCCCTGTACGAATGGATATCAATAAAGCCATGAACGATATTATTCAACTTATAAAAAAGGATCCTAAATATACCAATCTAAAACATGATATAAAGTTCAAACCACTGAAGAGCGGTAAAGAATTTCAAGGTGATGTTGATGCTCTCAAACAGGTTTTCTGGAACCTGATCCTCAATTCTCTGCAGGCAATGAATAGTAAGGGGTTGATCGAGATTAATTTTTCTGAGAATAAAGATAAAACAGGATTGAGTATGATATTCAAGGATAATGGGGTTGGAATTTCCGACGATCAGAAAACTAAGATTTTTGAACCGGTAAGAACAAATAAAAGGGATGGTTCGGGTCTTGGATTATCTATTGTTTATAAGATTATAACCGAACATTCAGGCTCAATACAGGTTGGAGATAATTACCCAATAGGTACTGTAATAAAAATACTCCTTCCTTATCTTGATTATACTGAAAACCTGCAGAAGGAACAAAGTAGATGAACGATATACATATTTTAGTAGTTGATGATGAAGAGAGCATGAGAGGATTTCTTACCTTAATGCTTAAAAAAGAAGGGTATATCGTAGAATCAGCCCAGTCGGGTGAGGAAGCGCTACAATACATTGAAAATAAAATTTATGACCTGGTTATTTCTGATATTCAGATGGGTGATGGAATTAACGGTGTTGAATTGCTCAAGCGAATAAAATCTATCAGTGAAGATACCATGGTTCTGTTGATAACCGCTTATGCGACAGTTGAAACCGCTCTTGAGGCATTCCGAGAGGGTGCATGGGATTACCTGATGAAACCGTTTGATGTTAATGAAATAAAGATAAAAATCAGAAAAGCAATCGATAAACGCCAGCTTGAAGATGAAGTTATACGTCTAAGAAAAGAAGTATCCGATAAGTATAAGCATCAGAATATTATCGGAAAAGATAATAAGATGCAGCAGGTATATGCCCTGATTGAGAAGGTGGCAAAAACAGATGCAGCCGTTCTTATTACCGGCGAGAGTGGTACCGGCAAAGACCTTGTTGCTAGAGCCATACATTTCAGTTCAACATGTAAAGACGGCCCTTTTATCTCTATCAACTGCCCGGCGATTCCGGAGAGTCTTCTTGAAAGTGAACTATTTGGACATATGAAGGGTTCATTCACTGGAGCGGTTCAGAATAAAAAGGGTCTTTTCGAGCAAGCTAATGAAGGCACCATGTTTCTTGATGAAATAGGTGAACTTCCACTTCAAATGCAGGTGAAATTACTTAAAGTTCTTCAGGATAAGAAATTCAGGCGGGTAGGGGGGATGGAAGAAATCACTTCGAATTTCCGTTTGATATGTGCTACGAACCGAGATCTACTGAATGCAATCGAAGAAAACCGTTTTCGTGAAGATCTGTATTATAGAATCAATGTCATCCAGATAGATATGCCGACCTTAAGAGAAAGGAAAGGGGATATACCTCTGCTTGTTGAGCATTTTATAAGGAAATATCAGGGCAGGACCGAAAAACAGATAAATGGTATAACCAGGGAGGCCCTGGCTATTATTATGGATTATACATGGCCGGGTAATATCCGTCAGCTAGAAAATATAATAGAACGTGCTATGACCCTTGAATATGAAGATAAAATAACGATAGATTCAATACCTGAAAAAATAAAGAATTCGGCTCAGAAATTCGATAAAATAGAACTTGGTGATAATGGACTGGACCTGAAAGAATATCTGGATAAAGAAACAAAGAGATACCTGATATATGCGTTAAAAATGACAGGTGGAGTTCATACTAAAGCAGCAAAAATGCTCAGGATGCCTGTACGTTCGATTAGATATTTAATTGAAAAATATGACTTGAAGGATATCACACTGGAGGAACTGGAGTAGAAGGCCTTTTGATTATAACAAGAGTGATATCATCAGAAACGGGTACATCTTTTCTGAATTGATCTACTTCATCAATTATTTTTTCCGATAATGTTCTGGCTGACAGGTTTTTATTGGATTTTATCATGTTGATCAGTCTTTTTTCACCGAAGAATTCCCCGGTCTCATCAGCTTGTTCGATGATCCCATCGGTATAAATTACAAGGATATCATCTGTTTTAAAATTGAAAACCGCTGATTGATATTCAGCATCATCAAACATACCGATGCAGAATCCCCCGGTTGATAGTTCAGGCTCACCTTGTTCTTTGCTTAAAAATATCGGGAAATTATGGCCTGCATTAATATATTTGATGTTATTTGTTTTAGTATCAAGTTCAACCAGGAATCCCGTCGCATATTTCCCTGGAGTCGAGCTATGATATATCGATTTTGAAAGTGATTTAGCGACTTTCTCAAGGGAGTACTCCACATTAACTAAAGTGTACAGTACTGAATTTATTGAAGAGACGAGTAACGCCGCAGGTACTCCTTTCCCTGAGACATCGGTCAGAATAATAAAAAGCTTACCATCAGGAAGCATGAAGTATTTGAAGAAGTCTCCTCCGACTGTTCGGCAAGGATTGCAGATTCCATGAATATCATAACCTTCTATCTCAGGTGATTTACTTGGAATCAGCTCGCGCTGAATCTCTGCCGCCAGTTCAATCTCGCGTTGCATTCTCTGTATTTCGATTGATGCCTGATATAACCTTGAGTTCTCTATCGCAACTGCAGCCTGGTTGGCAAAAGCTGCAAGTACTTTTTTTTCATCCTCGATAAACGAAGAAACATCATTGCGGGATTCTTTATCCAATAAAAGGAACATCCCGAGGATCTTATTTTTATAAAGAATCGGTGTCGCAAGAATCTCTGAATTTTTCATGAATGAACTTTCTGAATCCCCGGCAGAACGAATAACCGATGCCTTATTTTCGAGTACGAATTTAATGAGTGGTTCTGTATCGTTTATTAATTTAGGGAACATGATATCGGTGTTAACATTTTTCTGAGTCACTATTTTTTTAATATCGTTATCGAATAATACAAGGATTCCGGCTCTTGCGTCCAAAATACTGACGGCATTATCGAGTATTTTTTCACTGATTTCATCCACGGATTCTGAAAGGAATGTGACTTCCAATCCGACATCGTAGAGTATCTCCATTTCAAGTTTACGTTTTTTTAGTTCAGCTTCGCTTTTGCCAAGTTCAATGAGGTTTTGGCTGAGATTGGAAATAAGCTGGTAGTTATAAATTGCTACTCCTACATTCCGTGAAATTATCCGAAGGAAATCCCGGTCTTCTTCCGTCATTTCGGCATCCATGAATTTTCTACCTAGAATCAATGCACCTACGAATGTGTCTTTAACGGAGAGGCTGCACCAGAGGTTAATATCGGGGAAGAGTTTTCTATATCCTTTTATCAACCCTGCCAGTTTATTGTTGGACGATATCTCTTTATCAAAGAAAAGAAACTCATCAGTGTTCTGCAGAGCTGATAATTCAGCTTTACTAATTTTCTCGGGAGGGCAATCATTATTAATTCCTTTACTTGCGAGGCATTCAAGTGATGAATTTTCCTTGTTATATGTTAATAGTACTCCTCTGGGTACCAGCATTGTTCCTAAGATTTGATGGAGAATCGCTTTTGCGTTATTAGCAAAATCAGTATCGGAAATTAAGGATTCACTCAGTTCGACCAGAGACGAAATGGAATAAAGAAGCTTCTCCGATTTATTTTGAGTCATAGTTTTTAGAGAACCTTAATAATAATAAGCGTAATGTCATCGACTTGGGTATTATCTTTGGTGAATTCATTGAGGTTATTTAAAATCAATTCCTTAAGTTCTTCCGCTGTTTTAATACTTGAGGAAGTAATAAGTTGTTCCATCCTCTCAAACCCGAACAATTCACCGATATCATTCAATTGCTCTATTATACCATCAGAATAGAAGATAAGGTAATCGTCTTTCATGAGATCGGTTTTCATTTTCTTAAACTTGGAGTTTTTCCTGACTCCCAGAGGATAGGAGGGATATTCCAATGCTTCAAGGGTGGAATCTGATGATCTAAATATATAGGGATAATGATGACCTGCATTGGAGTAATACATTTTTTTTGTTTTTGTGTCTATAATTGCGTACATGAATGTCATCAAAAGCCTTTTCTTGACGGTATCGGAGACCATGTTGTTCATCGATTCCATCATTTTTACAACATCAGACGAATGTTCATTTTGGTTGTAGAAGCAGCTCTTTGCCATCGCCATTAACATGCCTGCTGAGACTCCATGTCCGCTCACATCGCCAATAACAAAACCTAACCTGTTTTTATCAATCATATGAAAGTCGTAAAAATCTCCCCCGACTTCCTCTGCAGATTTTATATAACTGGCAATCTCTATTCCGTTGACAGCTGGATTTGAACTAGGCAGAATAGAATTCTGGATTGCGTATGCGGTATTGACTTCAGCCTTCAACCGTTCGGTTTCCACTCTTTCTTCCATGTAATGCTTGATATCTTCAGTCATGTCATTAATAGAGTTTGCCAGGCGGTGATATTCATCCCTGGAACTGATATCTATTTTGTAATCAAGGTTACCTTCACCGATGATACGCATGCCGATAATAATCTTCTGTAGTGAAAGCCTGATTCCACGGTTGATATTTCGAGCGATTATTCCAAGGATGCTCATAAGGACGAGAAAAATAATTATCAGTGAGAACACAAGGTCTCTCAATCCGGAAATGAAGTAATTTATCGCATGATTGCCGGTAGATGCGCTAAACAATATCTGTGTCAGGGATCTATAATAGCGAAAAGTCGCCGAGCCATCTGATTCGCCTGATTCGAGATCACGCAGATGGAAAGAAGAATTTAAAAATGATACATCTTCAGTGGGAACTCCTTCATTCTGTTCGAATGCAATACCATATTGTTTGAAAAGTATATTGCTTACTTTAGCACTCATTGGTAGAAATATACCGAGTTTGATTATGATATCTTCATCTTCATACGTATTTATTGTGAAGTAATAGACATTACTTGCTGTGCGGATAAACATCCTGTCATCATGTTCAACGGGTCGCGCGAAAATGTTGACGAAAATCCTTTTCAATCCTGAGTTTGATTCAAGGTATTCAGCTGAGTCATACCAATCAGGAAGGTTACTACCTGGCTCCAGCTCCTCTGGGAAATCTCTCGACGTCAGAATATTAGTTGTGTTCCTTTTCATATATTGAAGTTTAAAGAATGGTTTTTCTCCAAACTCATCGGCGAAAACACGGGCATAGCGGTCGAGTGTAACCCGCTGGCGAAGGGATTCCCTTGTGGCCGAATATTTTACAAATGTCACAAATGCAGATTGATTGAAAAACTGCCGATTATATCGCTCAACACGTTGTATAAACTTATCAGAAAGAATATATGACTTATAAAAGAGAGCAATGCTTATATAGCTTAGTA
>JAFGBY010000037.1 GCA_016932915.1 Acidobacteriota bacterium
AGAAGTTTTGAAATTAAAAAAAGAAGATATTGCATTCAGGCTTGTCAAGAACCTTAATCGTCCGGCAACTGCAAAAACGCTAATGCGTATGCTCCAGGTGGACAGCAGACAAAGACTTCAGTTTAAGAACATACTTAAACAACTAGTCCGTGATGGAAGGCTAATAAAAATCCGTGGCAACAGGTACGCTCCACCCGGTAAACTTGATCTCGTAATAGGTACTTATGATCCTGCAAGACGTGGAGACTTCGGGTTTGTCATTCCGGACGATATTTCGAAACCTGAAGTATTTATTCGTACCTCCGATTCAATGGGCGCTCTTCCGGGGGATAAAGTCGCTGCACGTATAGAAGGCTACAGAGATGAATTAGGCCCGAGAGGTAAAATAATCCGTATTATCGAGGAGAACTTCAATTCTCTTGTCGGCAAGTTTCATATGAAGGATGGATTCGGTATAGTAATTCCTTTCAGTAAAAAAATAAGAACTGAGATTTTTATTCCGCATGAATATACTAACAAAGCAAAAAGCGGACAATATGTTTTCCTGGAAATTAAATCGCGTTCACCCCAAAGTGGTATGATGATTGGCGAAATTACTGAAATCATTGGAGATATCAACACAAAAGGTATAGACAGAGAGGTTATAATAACCGAGTTCGGCTTAAGGGATGAATTCCCGGAACATCTGAAAAAAGAACTGAAGAAACTGGATAAAGTCTCCACTTACGGATACTCAGAAAAGGATCGACTCGATTTCACGGATCAAATATGTTTTACGATTGATGGAAAAGATGCCCGAGATTTTGATGATGCTGTTTCACTTGAAACCAGGCCTGAAGGATGGACTCTTTACGTCCATATTGCAGACGTCTCAGAATATATCCAACCAAAATCTGCGATAGATAAGGAAGCCTACATACGCGGAACATCAGTTTATTTCACGGAAAAAGCGCTACCGATGCTCCCTGTGGAGCTTTCTAACGGCGTCTGTTCGCTTCGAGAGAACGAAAAAAAACTCACAGTTTCTGCCATCATAAACATTAACGAAAAAGGCTTTCCCACATCAGCAAAATTCGGTAAAAGTATGATCAAAAGCGCAAAACGCTTTACGTACGATGAAGTATTCGACCTGGTGAAGGGAAACAACGGTGATAATTATCCACAAGAAATCGTGAATATGGTTCACCAGATGCATGCTTTGTCCAGACAGATAAGGAGAAATCGTTTTAAAAGAGGTTCGATAGATTTCGATTTCCCGGAAATAGGCGTTTCATTGAATGATGATCTTAGCGTAAAATCGATTACACGCCGCGAGATGAATGAATCTCATCAGATTATCGAGGAATTCATGATCCTTGCAAACGAGGCTGTTGCTGAGTTTTTATCCCTAAATCACTCCCCTACCCTGTACAGGATTCACGACAAACCGGACGAAATGAAGATAAACGAGTTTCTCGAGACCTATGAATCACTTGGATTTGGATATATACATGATAAGCAGGAACTAAGCTCCAGGGAACTTTCGGAGTTGCTGAAAAAAGCCTCGGACACAGTCTATGAGCCATTACTGGGCAGAATGTTACTTCGATCTATGAAACTCGCCCGGTATTCACCTCAGAATATTGGACATTACGCACTATCGAGTAAATATTATCTTCATTTTACCTCACCAATAAGGAGATATCCTGATATCATTGTTCACAGATCGCTCAAGGAACTCCTGAATTCCGGCAAGAATTCGCTTAAAATAAAAATGGATCAGAGGCCTGACGTTAAAAAACATGATACTGACGAAGATGAGGAAAACTACGAATATTTGATTCCAATAGGCGCTCACTGTTCCGCCAGGGAAAGGCTTGCTGAAGAGGCTAGCCGGGAATTAATCCGCTGGAGACAGATAAAATACATGCAGAACCTCAAGGAAGATAAATTTAACGCCCTCATAATAGATATCACGGCAAGGGGGCTTTTCATTGAGCTTATTGACTATTATCTTGAAGGTTTTGTCCATATATCTGATATTTATGACGATTTTTATCACTATGATCACAGAAGAAAAATGCTTCTTGGCGAAAAAACAGGACGGATGTACAAAGTAGGACAAACAATTGAAGTCCTGACTTCAAATATTGATATCGAACAACGTGAGATCGAATTTGTCCCGTATGGCCTTGATCTCAGAAGAAAAGGAAAAATAAAAAGTAAATCAGCCTGGAAGCGGTGACGATTTTATAATCTATTTCTGAATATAGTGGTAAAAAGGCTTAGACCTTTTTCTCAACCAGAAAAGCCCGGAGATATCAAACAACACTCTGAATGTCCGTGACCATAATCCATATTTTGATTTTCCAGCCAGCCTTGGATAGTGTTTTACAGGTATCTGAATAAGTTCAATGCCGTTAATATTTAACAGGTAAGGAATAAACCTATGCATTCCATTAAAAAAAGGAATATTCAGGAAATCCTCACGGTAAAAGGCTTTCAGGGTACAACCGGGATCGTGAACTTTTACTCCGCCGGCGATATTGAGTATTTTCCTCGCAGTATAAGAAAATAATTTTCTGACAGCATAATCCTTCCGTTTTTTTCTTATTCCTATAACAGCTGAATCAGGCTTGAGTGTCTCAACTATTATCTTGATATCGGAGGGATCATTTTGCCCATCAGAATCCAGTGTTACGCAGATATTTTCGTTCGAGGACCTAACTCCAAAGTACAAAGCTGCTGATTGCCCCTGGTTCTGGGAAAAGCCTACCAATTTAAGGTTTTTTTCTTTAAAATTCTTAATTATAGATACACTCTTATCAGATGATCCGTCATTTACCGCTATAACTTCATACTTTTCAAAATTATTTTTAAGTGTATTTAAAAGATTGCCGAGAAAATCTTTAATGCAATCTTCTTCGTTGTATACCGGAATAATAACTGATATTGGATTCTTGTATTTCATACCTGTCATATATATTAAGGGACTTATCATAGCTTAAAACTTCAAAATTTCAATTATAAACTGTTTATTTTAAGCCTGGTTTTTAATAAGTTGACATTGGTATATCTATTTCATATCATTTAAAGTCACAGAATTTAGCTTAAGGAGTATGTTACTATGAAATTGTTTAAAACGAAATCTATCCTGATGTTTATAATAATAGCAATAATTGCTAACCTTCTTTTATCCATGCCGCTGACGGCAGAGGAAAACAAGGTTGTGATACTTTGCTTTGATGGTGTTGATGCAGGTATGACCCGCACATATATGGAAGAAGGCTTATTACCAAACTTGAAAGCCCTTTCGGAAAAAGGTACTTTCGCAAATATGGCAACCACCAATCCACCACAGACACCTGTTTCCTGGGCTGCCTTTACAACCGGATGGCATCCTGGAAAAACCCAGATTTTCGACTTCCTGAAAAGAGATGCTGGCAGCTATTTACCAACATATTGTATGGTAACAATTACAAGTAACAAACTCTTCTTCGGCGAACTCAACCCCTGGATATTTGGCTTACTGGCAGCCTTGATACTTTTTATTGTTGTCTATCTAATATTGCGATTTTCGACAAAGAAGAAAAAACTATCACTTTTTGTCTCACTGGGAACTTTCATCGTAGCATTTATAATCGTATTCCTGCTTGTCAGGGCATGGATCCCTGTTGAAATAACCGGCGCAAATAATAACAGAAAAGGTACTCCTTTCTGGGATATTCTGAACAATCATGATATTAAAACTAAAGTCTTCAATATTCCTGTAACATTCCCCGCAGCTGGCGTTAAAAACGGAAAACTTCTTTCAGGTCTTGGTGTTCCGGATGTAACCGGTAGTATTGGAAAACCTGCATATTACACCACAGACGAAAAATTTAAACCTGCAACAGGTGAATTCACTGTAGCCTTCAATCAGATGCACCTGTCGAGTGATGGAATTTATTATACATATGTTTATGGGCCTGACAGGAAAAACCTACGTTTCCTTAATGAAGAAGGTAAAGAGGAAGAAATTGATCTTCAATCTCTTGGCTATTTGAACGAAGAAGAAGAGATTAAATCATCACCTGAATATATGTTTAATAATGATGTCATCCTGATACCGGAAGAGAAAAACGAACCTATCGGTATCCCGATGAAACTGACCGTGAACACAAAAGAGAGACAGGTTACAATTGAGATTCAGGGTAACAGCCAGACTATTAAAGAAGGTGGCTGGAGTGATTGGTACGAACTCAGATTTAAAATCACACCTGCTCTAACATTTGTCGGTATTGGCAGATTCAGTGTGCAGGAAGTTTCACCAAATCTTAAATTATACTGCTCCCCGATTCAGTTCCATCCTAAATATGCTCCTATAGCAATTTCCGCTCCGAGGAATTGGGCTGAACAATTATTTGATAGATACGGCATCTATAAGACTCTTGGCTGGGGCGTTGATACATGGTCATACCAGGAAGATCTAATCTCTCCTGCCAGTTTCCTTGAGGAGGCTTATTACTCAAGAGGGCTTAAAGAAGCAATGCTTTATGATTCTCTCGAAAATTTCGATCATGATGTACACATACAGTATTTTGAATATACTGACCGTATACAGCATCTCTTCTGGAGATTGATAGATGAGGGACATCCTTATTATGACAGTAAGCTCGCAATGGTTTATTCAAAATCAATCCGTGAGTGTTATAAGGATATGGACCGTATAGTCGGCGAAGTAATGAAAAGAATAAATGACAAGACCGATCTTTATGTAATAAGTGACCACGGTTTTGTATCCTGGAGAAAAGCAATCAATTACAACACCTGGCTTCATGAGAACGGTTTCCTTGTGTTCAAAGAAGGAATAACCAGTGATAACAGGGATATGGAACTTGATGACCTTTTCCAGAAGAAATCAGAGAATTTCTGGCCTAATGTAGATTGGTCAAAAACAACAGCATATGCTCTTGGTATCGGGAATATCTACCTGAATGTTGCCGGAAGAGAACCTAACGGGATACTTGATGGCGAGGAAGAATATAATAAGGTTCGCGATCAGATCGTAAAACTCATGCCTCAGACGGTTGATCCTGATACCGGCATGAAACCTATCGTGGCTGTATATAAACGCGAGGATATTTGGGATTCATTCGATCCGAAAATAACACCAGACCTCAGGGTTTGCACTAATGAATACTACAGGGTTTCCTGGCAGTCGACACTTGGAAACACACCTCCTAATCTATATTATGATGTAAAATCAAATTGGTCAGGTGATCACTGCTCCGCAGACCCATCACTTGTAGATGGAATCTTTTTCAGCAGTAAAAAGGTTACGAAACCGACAAAACCTAAGCTGGTTGACTTCTTCCCCACTCTTCTCGAATTGTATGGTATAAATCCCACAGAATATTCACCG
Source organism: Acidobacteriota bacterium (assembly GCA_016932915.1). Classification (GTDB taxonomy): domain Bacteria; phylum Acidobacteriota; class DATKUA01; order JAFGBY01; family JAFGBY01; genus JAFGBY01. The sequence goes on from JAFGBY010000037.1 coordinate 5,384, forward strand.
TCAGGAGTCAATCTGTATAAATAATGTTTATTAAAAACAGTAGGTTTTCAAAAAGGGCTGTCTCATTGACGGCCCTTTTTTCTTTATTCCTGGCTATATTTCTCACAATTGGTCTGACTGCCGACGAAACTGAAATTCAGACTGTTGATAAGCTCAAAAACGAGCAAGATAAACTGATAATCCTTCAAAAAGATGTTGAAGAACTCACCACCCAGGTTAAAGATTTTGAATCACAGGAGAACAGCCTTCTTGAACAGGTTGAAAAATACCAGCTTATGTATAACCTTCGAGACGCCGAATACAAAGGAATCACACAACAATCAAAAACAGTAGAACTTGAAATTCGAAAAAATGAATACGTAGTTGCAGAAATTAACGAACGTATTGAAAAAAACCTGACATATCTCAAAATCCGGATGAGGACTCTTTATAAAATCGGAGAATTAAATAATCTTCGTCTTCTACTCTCACTTAAATCTCCCTCAGAGGTCAAAAAAGGCATGTGGTATTTATCACGTTTGACGGATGAGGACAGAAAAAGAATCCTCCAGATGGAGAAAGACCAGGAAATACTACAGAAACGCCTGGAAGAGCTCCATTTTCAAAGGGAACAGACACAGGAACTTAAATCATTACTTCAGAAAAAGCGAAAACAAGTCAAAGAAACACTTAATGGAAAGCAGGATCTTCTGGAGTCAATACTCGACAATAAAACAAAACGACAGACAGCTCTTGATGAACTCCAAAAAGCCAAAGAACAAATGGGCCGTCTTATTGAAAAGCTTGCTTCAGGAGATATTAATGCAAGAGTTGATATTAAATTGGATATTGTTAAATTTAAAGGTCTTCTCAATCCGCCTGTGGCTGGAGTAGTAAAGAAAAAATTTGGAATAGAGACTCATCCAATATTTAATATCAAAATCCCACATAACGGGATTACCTATTCAGTTGAAAATGGAACTGAGGTAAAATCAGTATTTAATGGAAAAGTTATTTACAGTAAGCGTTTCAGGGGATACGGAAACTTAGTAATTGTAGATCATGGCCACAAATATCTCAGTTTTTATGCCCATCTCCTCAAACCTCTAGTTAATGTTGGTGAATCTGTGATCAGAAACCAAACACTGGCGCTTAGCGGCGAAAGCGGTTCCCTGGAAGGCCCTCAATTGTATTTCGAATTACTATATGATGGAAAACCTATCGATCCTATGTTATGGTTTAAGAGTAAGGAATAAAAAGAATGAAATCATCATTAACCAACAGAATATTGCTTGTATCCACCCTCTGCGCCGCAACACTTTTGTTCGGCTTTGTTATGGGAAAAATCAGAAATGAAGATGAAGTCGTTAAAAGTATAGATATTTTCAGTGAAACTTTATATCACGTTAAAACAAAATATGTAGAAAAGATCGATGATAAAAAGATATTTGATGGCGCCTTGAGAGGGCTGATTGAAAATCTTGACCCCGAATCCTTTTATATGAAAATGAGTGAATATGAAGAATTCAAAAAGAATAATAATTCACTTCCTGGAGATGCAATAGGTATTAAACTTATTAAACTAAATTCGTATCTGAGAGCTATCTCCGTAGAGCCCGGTGGACCTGCCGATAAAGCTGGAATCAAGGCAGGAGATTTTATCACTCATATTTCAGGTTATACCGGATACGATTTATCTTTATATGCTGCTTACAAGCTTCTCAGTGGTGAGCCAGGGACATCTGTTAAAATCGAAATACTGGACAATATAACCGGGGAAGAAAAGAAACTGGAGCCAATACGAGAAAAAATCGCGAAAGTGTCACCTATAATTGATACTTTTAAAAACAAGAAAATTACATATATATATCCCGCACATTTTTATCTAAGTGATGTCGATTTCATTCTGAAGGAAATTGAGCGGTGCAAAACACAAAAATTAATCATTGATCTTCGTTTTAATTATGAAGGAGAAGTTACTGCCGCTCAGAAGGCTTTGGATTTCTTTATAGATTCAGGTGTTCTCTTTACAGAGATCAAAGATAAAAAGACACGGACAGAGTATAAAGCAAAGCCTGGAGCTTTTAAATTTAAAGGAGAACTGATACTCCTTACAGGAAGTTCAACAACTCACTTTGCAGAAGTATTTGCAGCAGTGATGCAGGAGAAAAAACTGGCAAGCACTATTGGATACCACACAAGAGGGCTCGTAGGCGTACAAGATACATTCCCATTGGAAACTTCCGGAGCAATACATATAACCGATACGGTTTATGAAACCTCTAGTGGCGAAACCCTTTATATGAAAGGGATTACAGTGGGCCGAGTTATAGAAATAACCGATGAGGATGTTGAAAACAAAAAGGTATTAAAATCCGATAATGGCATATTCTCGAAAGAAGATATCGTCCTGAGCAAAGCGCTTAATCCGCCTGCAAAGGAATAAATATTATCTAAATGACTTATTTAG
>JAFGBY010000038.1 GCA_016932915.1 Acidobacteriota bacterium
CTACTGTTGCCCGTGACAACAAATTCCGGGATGGAACTGTTTCAGAATTTGCAATATCGGAAGACTATGTCCAGAAACTCTGGGCAGGTGGTTTTTTTAATAATATTTCGCTTCGAAGTGATAAGGGTTTAAGAGTTAAAATTCAGAAATCCGGTATATGGAATAAAAACAGTGGGCCTGATTTCAGAAATTCTATAATTGATATAAACGGGAAAGAGATTCTCACTGATGTTGAGATTCATCTTTCATCTGAAGACTGGTATCACCATGGTCATCACCTTAATCCAGATTATAACAGTGTTGGCCTTCATGTTGTCATGGAGAGCAGAAACGATGCTGAAACCAGGAATTATATGGGGAGAAGGGTGCCACAGGTTTTTTTACGAAGTCTTCTCAACGAAAAAGAAAGTCATATTCTGGATGGCAACATCGATAATTTAAACCTGGTTACTCAATCTGTAATTAATTATACAACAAATTGCAATCTGAATGATAAATCTATCGATGTCGAATCTTTTCAGAAATATCTTGAGGATAAAGGATTAATTCGGATTTACGGTAAAGTTAACCGGATTAAAAGAAGGGTTGCTTCTTCTGGATATGAACAGGCTTTATATGAAGGAATAATGCAGTCTTTTGGGTTTGGAGCAAACAAATATCCTTTCTTAATTCTTGCAGGAAAACTGGATATAAGAAAAATAAGGCGGATTTTACTTGGTTATCCAGGAAGGAAAAGATTTATAGTTTGCCTCTCACTGATGCTTGGGTGTGCAAGGTTGCTCCAGAAGGAATCGAATGATTTTAATATCCATATCGATCTTGAGGGATCATTTCTGCTGCGAGAGTGTGAAGATATCTGGCGAAAGCATCGCGATTCGTTAATAAGCTCTATGCTGGAGGAATCATCTTTCAGTTATGATGGGGTAAGGCCGATTTCCAATCCATTTCGTTCTCTCATCGGAATATCCAATATTTTATCCAAATGCATCGATAAGAATCTATTTAACACCTTTTCAGAGATTTTTATATCTTCGAATTCTAATCTCAGGGTGTTATATGATTATATAGATAATATGTTCAATGCCGGTGTCAATGATATTTGGTTAAACAGATATTCTTTTGAGGATAAAGCGTCAAAAACATCGAGGCTTATTGGAAAAGAACGGATTAATAGAATTATCGGCAATATTCTAGTCCCGCTGCTCTTATTAAAATCGTTAAATAAAAAAAATAAAATTGATGAAAAAGCGATATTGGAATTAGCGCAAAAAACTCCTGGTAATCCTAATAAATATACTCGTTATATTATCTCAAATCTTCCTATCCAGATCAGAAACATTCTTAAGCTTAGTTTTATAATTGAACAGGGTTTGTTGTATCATTATGAAAACATGTGCAGTTATAGTAGATGTGAACGTTGTGGGATGAACCTGTCTGCTGACAAATAAATTGTAATCATACTATAGAAATGACTTTAGTTTTAAAGCTTTACGTTGCAATTTGTTTGTTTTTGGCATATAATTAGATTAAAGTTAGGGTTGTTGCATAAAACCATTATAAGGCAGATTTTCTTTTGGGACGATTGTCTGTTTATGGTATACAACAATAAGAAAGAACAATAAGATGTTTAATAGGGAATGAACCATGCTTGATTCTATATACTCGAGGATAGATCATTTTATTCGGGATAGGATAACAACACAAAGCCTGTACATCCAGGAAGGGAGCGGAGGATACTACATCTCTTCTTACGAAGGGAGTGAAATCGGAAACAGCAAGTTCATTAACAGGATTGCGCAGATTGTTGAAGAAGAAGGTGAATTCAAGCTGACGCTTAAAAATTTTCAGACTGGCCAATGGGGAGAATATAATTTTTTCCCAAGCCTTGAAGAATGCCTAGAAACACTTGCAAATTCTCTTGATGGGGCAGTGACTACTGAAACCAGGGAAGTACATACTTTTACTAAACCCAAACCTACAGAAATCAGGTTCAGTTGCTGGTCATGCAATACGTTGCTTTTCAGCGTAACTGCAGAAGGAGAATCTTTATCTGTCGACTGGGCTGATAGCCTGGAATCGGTGGAATTCGTGTGCCCTGTATGTAAAATCGCCATGCTCTATGATTTATCGTCAGAAAAAGACAGATCATTGATTTTTCACGGTAGCATTGATAAACAGATTGTTTCGCATAACGGAAATAAGAAAAAGAGAACGCAGCCCCCTGTAAATGTTAATGTAAATGAGCTCAGCCAGATTAATATTGATTTTAACGATCTTGTTTGGCGGCTCAAGGATCATTCTAATTTTTCGGTCCATTATCTCAATCTACTGACTGGTAGGCTGGAAAGGATCAATACAAAAGAATTCGGATCCAAGGATGTTATAAGCGAATATGAAAGATTCCCCTGGTATCGAGTAATTCCGGTACCGTCCAAGGAAGCATATGGAACGATGGAAAAATTCGTAACAGACCTTGAGGATGGACCATCTAAAGTTGAACTCGAGGCTGCCATTGCCGAGCAGAAACCGTTTAAAAAATTCAAGCAGGTGATCCAGGATTACCCTGGGATCAACGAGGAATGGATTCAGTGTGAGAACGAGTTTTACGAAGCAAAAGCAAGGGAATGGCTTTCAACTGTTAATATTAATTATAAGTTATTGTTCTGATACAGGATGACAGTTTCTATAGTAATTATAATCTATCTCCTGATCCTTTTTTGTGTAGGATTATATCTTGCCAGGCGGGTGAAAACCGGCCAGCAGTTTATGGTCGCGGATAGGTCTCTGCCTATATATGTTCTCGTTTTTACTCTGCTTGCGACCTGGATAGGCTCGGGTGATGTTTTCTCCACATCCGATCTTTCCTACAATCATGGATATTCATCTCTTATTGGTAGCGCCGGTGGATGGGTTGGTATCATAATAGTTTATTGGATTGCTGGCAGGGTACGCCGGTTCGGCCAGTTCACTGTTCCGGATATTCTGGAAGCCAGATATGATCATCGTGCCAGAATCCTTGCTACAATAACGACGATTATTGCTTACGTCACTATAGTCAGCTATCAATTCAGGGGTGGTGGATGGTTATTAAATATCATAAGTAACGGTAAGATTGAAATCCCCACGGGGATAATTATAACAGCTGTATTTGTTGTTGCTTATACCGTACTTGCTGGTCTTGTCTCTGTCGCTTATCTTGATTTGATAAATGGAATTGTGATTCTTGTAGGTCTTTTTGTCTCGCTGCCGTTCCTTGTAAAGTTCGGTGGGGGAGTGTCGAAAATTGCGGCGAATGCTACACCCAGGGCAGATTTTTTTCTAGGTAATTTATCAATCATGCAGGCGCTCGGATATTTCCTCCCGGTTATGTTGCTTGCTCTTGCAAACGGTAATATGTATCAGCGGTTTTTCTCCGCCAAAAGCGAAGAGGATGCGAAAAAATCTGTTATTGGATGGGTAGCTGGAGTAATTTTTATCGGTGTATCATTACAGACAATTGCAGTAATCGGTTCCTCTATTTATAAGGATCTCCCGAAAGCCCAATCGGGGAAGATAATCGTCATGACAGTTTTTAATGGGCTCCCTGAATTTATTGCTCCTCTAATGTTAGCAGGGATTGCAGCAATTATCATTTCTACAGCGAATAGCTTCCTCCTCGTGCCGGCAACCAATGTTGTCAGGGATATATATCAGAGGTTTATCAATCCAAAACTCAGCGAGAGAAAAACGCTCTGGATGCTCAGGTTAGTAGTTTTTATTCTTGGATTCCTGGCATATGTATTGATCCAGTTTTACCCAAGAATCCTGAATGCGGCATATGCTGCTTATACGGTTTATGGTGCGGCTATTACTCCGGCACTTATGGCTACGTTTTTCTGGAAACGTGCGACAGTGAGCGGTGGTGTATGGTCGATAGCAGGCGGAACCGTTGTGACGGTGTTCTGGGAGGTAATCGGTAAAATAAACGGTGTCGATCATTATCTTGATATTCCAGCTGTTTACCCGGCCCTGGGAATTTCGATACTGCTGCTTGTTGTTGTCTCGCTGGTGGGGTCGCCTCCTCCAGAAGACAAGGTAAAACCATTCTCAAGATAAAATCCGAAATTTTAATTCTGTCAGCTTGACAAGCGGCGAGTTTTAAATATATTAAACATTCCTGTGGCGCCTTCGTCTAGTGGTTAGGACGGGTGGTTCTCAGCCATCAAGCAGGGGTTCGATTCCCCTAGGCGCTACCATTTTTTTACCTATTAATTGATCGAAATATCCGGAATTATGTCTGATATTATTATTAATCAGGACTTTTTATAATGTATCAGGATAACTGTGATGTTATCGTCTCCACCTGCTGCATTGGCATGATTGATCAGTTCCGTCACGGCATCAGCAAGTGATTTCTTATTATCATTGACGATCTGATGTATTCTCTCATTTTTTAGCATAGTAGTGAGGCCATCGGAACAAAGCAGGATTATATCGTTGCTTTCCAGTTCGTGATCTTCAATATCGACCTCAAATTCGTCCTTGCCTCCCAATGCTCTTGTGACGACGTTACGGTAGGGATGGTTTTGTGCTTGCTCCGGGGTCAGCAGCCCGAGTTTAACCTGTTCGTTAACCCATGAATGATCAGTTGTCAGCTGAATGATTTCATCATCATTGATTTTATAGATCCTACTGTCCCCAACATTAGCGATAGTCATCAGGTTGTTTCTGTCGAAAAGTACAGAGACGACAGTAGTTCCCATCCCGTTTAAGTCCGGGTTGGTCAACGAGAAATCATAAATTTTCCTGTGAGCCAACCTGATTGCCGCTTCCAAACGGTTACCATTACGAGATAATCCGGTTTGGTATTCAGTTGGCCAGGTAATCTCACTTCCTTCTTTAGTATTTCGAATGAACTCATCTATATTTTTTACAGCCATGCTTGATGCAGTTTCGCCCGCAGCCTGACCTCCCATGCCATCCGCTACAATGAATAGTGATTCATCTACGTTGACGTGGAAAGCATCCTCGTTGTGTTCTCTCTTTCTCCCGGTGTCTGTTCTTGCTTCGAATTTCAAACTCATTAGTTAATTCCTGTTTTAACCTTGATTCTTCATCATCCTATCCGCGGCTTTTCTGACCGGCTCTGCTATATCCCGGCTGGTTGCCAACGATTTTATAACAAATTTATTCAATCTGGGTAATAATTTCAAGGAAATAGCGACAGGCGTTTTAGGATTTTTAGCCAATGCTTCCACAATACTTGTTTTTCGCATCCATGATCTGTTAAGCGCTATAGTTCTTAGGATATCCTCACTTACATTTCGCATTTTTGCGTATCCCTCAACCTCGTTTTCATTAACCTTAGGGCTTTTAAGAACATTTGATGAAACAACTTTGTTCGCATCAATAATAAGGATGGATCTGGCTTCTTTTGGTCCTTTGAGAGCAAAGGCTATCTTCTGCGGAACAGTCATCTTGATAACCTGTTTGTAAACACTCGTTTTTCTATCGTCTTCATTCTGTATGGCATTTACTTCTTTAATGCTTTTTTCAACTATATCTTCCTCTTCGACTTTACCTGTCAGCATCAGGCGGGGGACTTGCCTTTCACCCTGATCAGATGATGATGACGATACAGGCCCCCCCATCTCTCTTTCAACTTCGTATTTCAGCTGGGTTGTCAGCCTGGGATTTTCGAGAAGGCAATCATAGATCGATTTTGCATTCGACAAGCGCGGCTTATCGAGGAGTATCAGCTCTACCTGGTCGCCATCACAGAAACCCGCTATAAATTTTATTGTGGAGTCATTTGTAGCTGGGTTGAGAATGATTGCTTCGACAATTGATTTTTTATCTTTAAAGATATGCGCAAGAGACTCCATCTTTTCCCCTGTCACATCTTCCATCAGGATATAGTTTGCAAATGTATCCTCACGAATGTTTTTCGCTTTTTCAGCTAACAAAGCACTGACTTCTTCATCCTCATCGTTCGAGAGTGAAGTCAGTACATCGACACAGCTATTTACCGTGAGATTTTCCAGTTCATTAAGAACCGCTATTTTTTCATCTTTGGTGGACTGTCCTGATCTGATTTTTGCAATCATTTCACCAGTAGCCATGATAACTTCACTACTCCTTATGTTACAGCATGTAAAATCGTTAATAAAAACATAGTACCTTATTGAAAGAATTATTCAACTGTTTTTGAAAAGCCGGTTTGGAGGGATAAGTTATATAATTTTATAGGCTGGGTTTAAATTTTTTCTGGTACTTTTTTTAAAATCTTTATAAATCTCTCTTCAGTTTCCTTTACTTCCTTAAGGACATTCTCATGGGCAAGTTCGGATTTCAGATTAAAATGATGATTTGATACGGCAGCGATTCCGCTGACCTGGAGGCCGTAGTAGTGAGCTGCAAGCGCCTCAGGTACCAGAGACATCGATACAACATCTGCCCCTATAGCTTTGAGGTATCTGGCTTCGGCATGAGTTTCATAATTTGGCCCGTCAACTGCAGCAAGTATCCCGGCGACTATTTTTTCACCTGTATCTTCAAATGCCTTGCAGATTGATTCATTAAATGGATTTTTGTATAGATGGTATGTATTCAGGAACTTATTTTGTTGCGGCGGCACTGAGATTTCAAGTAGTGGATTTGAAGATTGCAAGTTTATATGATCGGAAATCAATACCAAATCACCACTGGAAATCCTTTCAGATATACCTCCGGCAGCGGTTGTGAGAAGAACTTGATCTATACCAGCCCTGTGGATAAACCTGACCGGGAAAGTGATTTCTTCCATATTATATCCCTCGTAACGGTGCAGCCTGCCGTGAAATGTGAGGAAATATATGTCTGAGATGGAAAAAAGGCCGATTTTATAGCTGTGCCCTTCGACACTCGATTTTGTATTAAAACCGGCTTCTTCAAACGAAAAAGAATGAATCAGGTTAAATCCCTGGTTTTCATCTATTCTGAAACCGCTCCCGAGGATTATCGCAAAAGAGATATTGTAATTGGTAAGTTTCTTGATTACTTTTTCATCAGGAATCATTTGACGGCTTTCAGGGAGTCGGATTCGTCGATGAAGCTGACTGAAACCAGCTTGGATACCCCTGGCTCTTCCATTGTTACACCGTACAGCACTTCCGCTATTTCCATAGTTCTTTTATTATGGGTTATAAGCAGGAACTGGGTTCTATCTGAATATTCCTTGATCATCTTGATAAATCTTCCGGTGTTGATTTCGTCGAGAGTGGCGTCCACCTCATCCAGTAAGCAGAACGGGCTTGGTTTGAACCTGAAAATACCGAATAGCAGGGCAATTGAGGTCATCGCTTTTTCACCGCCGGAGAGAAGAGAAATGCTCTGGAGCCTTTTTCCCGGTGGTTGGGCTGATATCAGGATTGGGCATTCGAGAATGTCTTCATTTTCCGGTAAAGATAGTTCCGCGCGTCCACCCTCGAAGAGTTTTGCGTATATTTCCTTGAAATTACTGTTTATGGTTTCAAAGGCTTCCAGGAATCGCTTTCGGGATTCCGTTTCCAGTTTATCGATAACTTTTTCCAGGGAATCAACCGAATCAAGGACATCTTTTTCCTGCTGGCGGTAAAACTCCAGCCTTTCCTTTGCCTTCTCGTATTCTTCGAACGCTGTAAGGTTTACCTCACCCAGGGCGGAGAGCCTGAGCCCGATTTCATGCACCTGTTTTTTAATATCTTCAATCTTTTCGCTCAGTTCCTGGGCGGAGTATAGGGAGAGGTGTTCAGTAATTTCGCGGCCAAGCTCCTTACGGCAATTTTCTTCGATATTTCTTAAGGACAGGGAAAATTCGGTCAGTTCAAGTTCAAGTGAATTGATAGATTTTACCTCATCCTGGTGCTGTTTGCGGACGGTTTTAAGGTATTGCTCGGCTTCTAGAACCTGAGCCTGCAGGTTCCTGAATTCGACTTCCTTTTCTCTTGCGAAGCTCTTGTACTCTTCAAGCTTTGCTTCTTTTTCTATCAGTTCTTCCGCCAGTGTCCCCATTTCACTGGAATAATCACTTATAAACTTCTCAGCCTCCTGGCTCTCGTCTGCCCGTTCTTCTATCTGGGATTCTATCTCGCTTATGTTCTCTTCCATCTGCCGGATACTGGCTTCCTTGTTTTTCTTTTCAAGATTAAGCTGGTTCAGATGGATTTTCATGTCGTTATAGGTTTTATTAATATCGTCTAGTTCGCCCTTGGTTTTATCAAGGATTCCCCTGATATTTTCTTTTTTACTGATTATTGAGTCTTTTTCAGCCTCAAGCGCTTTAAATTCTTCTTCGAGATGTTTATGGTTTTCTGCAAGCCGTTCCCTGTCTTTTTTAATCTGGACCGATTCACTCTCCAGGATTTCTTTCTTTGATTCGAGACGGGAGATCTCCTCTTCCAGTGAACGGACTTTTTCATCCACAACCGAGAACCGTCTTTCGGCTTCGACCGCTCTCAGGTTGTACTCAGCCAGTTCTTTTTCCATCTCCTGAAAATCGGTCTGTAATTTATCTTCCTCGGATTCCGCCTGAGAGAATTCCTCGAATATGGTCTCAAGTTCCTGTTCCTTTTCCCTGACGTTGGATTGAAGGTCCAGCAGCTTTATTTTTTCCGCCTGATCCTCTCCGGTGATCAACACCCCGTTATGGCGTAAGATATCACCATCCACTGAAACAAGGTCAGCTTCTTGCAGAAGGGAGAGAGTGCTCTCGGAAGAATCTATTTTATCAACTATATAGGCATCTTCGAAAAGCCTGGTAACGAGGTATGCGAAATCCCCTCGGCCTTTTAATTCCCTGTGAAGGGAAGAAACAACACCGGGTTTCCCATCGATTTCCAGCGTAGAGAAAGGTTGTTTATTTTCAAGATATTCGCGGATATAAAAAGCCGCGCGTCCTTCTTTATCTTTTTTAAGTAAACCGCCGATATCCAACACGGTTTTCAGGTCGCTACCGATGAAGTACTTTACCGAGTCACCCAGGAAACGTTCGATGCCTTTCCTGTATTTTTCCGGAACGGATATTTTCTCCAGCAGGTAACCTTCCAGCCCTTTGTAACCTTCCTTTTCGAGGTCGAAAAGAAATGCCCCGGCTGTGTATTTTTCCGAGTCGCTCAGCTGCATGGTTTTTAATGTTTCAATTTCTGATTCCAGCCCGGTTATTCTCTGTTTCAGGCGGATTATTTCCTCGGTTTTTTTCGCTTTGGTTTCTTTTAAAGCGATTAATTTTCCGCTACGGATAGAGTTTTCCGATTTCAGGTATTCAATCTCTTCCTTCAGGTCTTCGGATGCTCGAAGCTCCGAATGATGTTTATCCCTGGTTTCCTTGAGGAGTGAATTCAAGTCCGAAAACTCGTTTTCATTCCGCTGGATTCGGCTCGATTCCTGTTCCAGCTCTGAATTTGTCTTTACAAGTAGTGACTGCAGTTCGGCTATTCTGCCGATAATGTCAAGGTGTTCCCTCGATACCTTATCCCACTGCTCCTCGAGTTCGCGGTGATGTTTGTTTTTATCGCTGACGGTCTCAGAGAAATTATCAAGCTTTTCCTGCTCCTCATCCGCTTTCTTACCTGTCTCTTCCAGTACCCTGTTTTCTTCTTCAATGCGGGAACGACGTTCTTTGAGCCTTTCTTCGAACTCGGCAATACGTTTTTCGTTCCTGCCAATAAGTAATTTTGAATCGGCGATACGCCGTTTGTTTTCTTCAATAGTGCGTTTTATATTATTAACATTCAGCTCCAGTTTGAAGACCTTCTCCTTCGCCTGTGAGAGCTCTTCTTCGCGGTCGATCTGGTCGCTTTTCAGCTGCTCGGTTTCCGCTTCCCTGGAAGCGAGCATTGCGGCAATCGTTACCTCGTGATCCTTGAGGCTTGAGATTCTCCTAAGGGCTTCTTCCTGCCTGCCGAAGTATCCGAAATACTCATGTATGTAAACAAGCAGCTGATGCCCCATCAGTTCCTCACGCAGACGGCGGTATTTCCTCGCCTTTCCAGCCTGGCGGGCTAGAGCGCGCACCTGTTTTTCGATTTCCTGCATAATGTCGTGAAGCCGGAGCAGGTTCTGTTGTGTCGCCTGGAGTTTAAGGTCGGTCTGGTGCCGTTTGGATTTGAAACGGGTTATCCCGGCAGCTTCTTCCAGCAGGCCGCGTCTGTCGGCGGAGTTGGAGCTTAAAATCTGGTCGATTTTTCCCTGTTCGATGACGGTATATGTAGTTGTGCCGAGGCCGGTATCCATGATGATGTCGAGGATATCTTTCAGGCGGCAGGCTTTGCCGTTCAGGAGGTAATCGGAATCTCCGGTGCGGAATAATCTCCTGCCTATTTCGACTACCTCATCATCCAACCCAGGGATGTCGCCGTTCTCTGCGCGGATCTGCATTTTAACCTGCGCCAGGCCAAGCGGTTTACGCGTACGGCTGCCGTTAAAGATAAGGTCATCCATCCGCTTGCCCCTCAGCTGCAGAGCGCTCTGTGTGCCTAGAACCCAGCTGATGGCATCGGATATGTTGCTTTTGCCGCAGCCATTAGGGCCGACTATACCGGTGACGCCAGGTTTAAAATCCATAACCTGGTAGTCGTGGAATGACTTGAAACCCTGAATCTCTAATTTTTGTAACTTCATATACGTCGTAACGAAAGCGGATATATTATACCTTACAGCTGGAACTGTAAAGCAGGGTGTTTCCGATTTTGTAAATTTTATTTTTTTATTTTGTCAGGAGCAACCAAATTGTTATCCCGGGCGTCTATATTAATGAACGTGAACGGTTTTTTGAAATCAGGGCTAAAGTATTCCCATACTAAATTACCTCATAAGTACCTTGTTTAAATAAAATGTCGGGCAGGCCGATTCCGTGGGGAACCACAGGCGACAAAAAATGGCCTGCCTGTTTTATTTTATGAAAAAGGTAGTCATTTTCGCGAAAGCGGCCTCTCGATTTCACTCGGGGTAGGCTGGTCGCGAATAAAAAAATGTAGTCATTTCCGCGAACGCGGAAATCTTCGTATTACTACGCCGGAAGCAGTGTTCTCCACTGCTTTCGGAACATTTTAATTAAAACGTTTCGGAGACGGTAAATAATACCGTCTCAAGCAATATTAATGTCATTGCGAGCATAGCGAAGCAATCTGTAAAACCACATTTGTTAGCATCAGATCGCCACGGTCGCCTCGCTCCCTCGCGATGACATAACTTCATCAGGACGTCTAAAATCCTCGTATCCCGTTAGGAAACATGCTGTTCTTGCTGATTGTCCATTCAAAGCTGTTTATTCTCATTTATGCTGTGTTATAATTCACGCGGCTGTGCTAAGCGGGGCGCTGGCGGTGCCCTGTACCTGAAACCCGCCTTATGCAGGGCTGAATCCCTCTCCGAGGTGCGGATGCCAGGCGCGGCTGAAGGGCTCTGGCTTCAAGGATCCGGGTCCTGTGCAATGAGCATCTGTGAACCACGTCAGGTCCGGAAGGAAGCAGCGTTAAGCGGAATCGTTCATGTGCCGCAGGGTCACCCTGGTCTTGTCAGGTCCGGATGCGACCTGGAAATTACATCGAAGAAAGGTGCACAGCCTTTTTTATATTGTAGAATCTTCATCGCAATGAGGAATTAGATGACCTTCGATGACCTTTATAAATACTGCATGTCCCGCAAGGGGGCGACGAATGACCTGCCTTTTGACGAAACCACCATCTGTTTCAGGGTGATGGGGAAAATCTTCGCGTTGACCGATATCAAGGATGACCCCCCACGCGTCAACCTGAAAAGTGATCCCGAACTTGCACTTGAATTACGGGAGATGTATACATCTGTAATCCCCGGTTACCATATGAATAAAAAACACTGGAACACAGTGATCATCGACGGCTCCATCTCCGATTCAGAGATCGAGAAGATGATCGACCATTCCTATAAGCTTATAATAAAAAGCCTCAAAAAATCCGACAGAGAAGACCTCGAAAGATCCTGATTTTTAAAGGATATTCATATAAATTTAATATAGCGCTTTCTTAGGGAGAGGTTTATCTAAACGTATTCAGAGAAAAACCGTCAATATTAATGAAAATTGTTAGTTAAAAATCCGAGTAGTAATGAACAGAGAAGAAATAAACAGGTTGGTCGATCTGGCAAAGGGCGGGGGAGCGAGAGAAATTGACGATTTATTGAGGTATGTTATGAATTATATCGGGAAAAGAGTAATAAGCCTCACGGGAAAACCGGCGGATGCAGAGGATATCTCCCAGGAGATATTATATAAAATCTCGAAATCAATATCCGGTTTGAAAGTTACAGGAAAATACTTTGGCTGGCAGGAGAAAATAATCCGAAACAGCGTTACTGATTACTATCGCAAAAAATCAACCGAACCTCCGAACACAGAATTAAATCACGAGGAGATCGAAAGGCTCTCAGCATTACCCAGGAAAGATAATACAGATAATTCGGCAGTCAGGAAGATCATGCTCGGCGCGGGCAACAAACTGTCACACCGCGAGGAGCTCGCCTTTTACTTAAGGGAATACGAGGAATTATCATCGAAAGAAATCGGAGAATTGATGGGGATTAAACCGGTTACTGCAAGGGTTTTATATACCTCGGCTTCGGCTAAGATTCTAAAACACCTGAGAAAAGAATTGGGAGTGGAAACATCATGAAATTGAAAGAATTTGAAGCAAAAGCCTACCTTTATCTTAGAGGTGAGCTGGAACCGAAAGAAGAACAGTTATTTAAAGAAACCCTCGAGAAGAATCCTCAGTATGCCCGATTGCTCGATACTTATTCAAATATACTTAAAATCCACGGAAGTGAGTTAATCCATAAATCTTCGAAGCTTCGTCTGTCTTTGCCACAAGATAGAAACGTTGACAGAGTTATTGAAAGAAGATTCCGACTAAACGGCCTCCGTTTTGCGGCGTTTGCATTAGTAATAGTCCTGCTTATCACTACAGGTATAGTCCTTCTTTCATTAAGGCATAATCAGCAGGAGAATAAGATTTCAGCTGAAATAGCTAAAACAAAAAATCCTCCTGCGCTTTCAACAGACAATGGTGCGAGAGAAGGTGATACAAAAACAACGCACGAGTCTTCTTTCCGGAAGGAAGATTCTTTAGTGTCTGTTGTCTCACAGGTACACAGGAAAATTGAACCTTTACCGCCCCTCAGCCGGGTGATAATGGTTACTGATGAAAAACAGGGAAATATCATTTTCATTGAATAAAAAGGAGAAAAGATGAGAGATATAAAGATTTTTCTGACAATGCTATTAATTCTGATTTTTGGATTGTTTTTAACTGCCGGAAATATCCTTGCGGCAACAGATGACGACATAAAAAAGGAGAATTCGGATATAAGTGAAAGCAGATTGCTTTACACACCGGAGCATCAATCAGGGTACGTGCTTGAGAGATTTCTCCGGGTCTACCTGGAGGGAGAAAGAGATTATAGTGTTTATTATCATGAAGAACTCAACACCCTGTTTATCAAAGCTCCCAAATCTTCTCATAAACTGTTACTGAAGATGCTGGAAGAGTATGACCAGAAACCGGAAAATGTAGTATTAAATGCGTATCTGCTTGCTGCAGCGCCAAAAGATGCAATGACCAGGGAGATGTCAGAGCTGCTGGAACCGGCGCTTAATGGTTTGCGAAAATATTCGACCACACAAAATTTCGAATTACTTGGCGAGGGGATGATAAATTTCCCGCTTAACAAGAAGAACCAGGATGTAATGTTTTTTCTGAAGATGGATGGAAACACAGAAGGTAGATATCAGTTGATACTGTCTAAATTCACGAATACTGAATCTTCAGTCAATATCCAGAATTTATTGCTTAGATATTTCCCAATACCCGGGAATACGAGTATCAGAGAACAGGTTTTTGAAGCTCCCACAATCCTGGAGTATGGAAAACCTGTTGGAGTAGTGAAAGTTGCAGATAATACCGGTAAAAAGACTCTAGCGCTTGTTTTACTCTTGAAGAAATCTGAATAAGAACATATCTTTAAAGATTAATAAAAAAAGGTTGTCTCATGTATGACATTAGACAACCTCTTTTTATGCTTATTTATATGGCGGGAATTATTTTCTTTTTTCGGTCACTCTTATAGTAATGCTCATATCATTGTTGTATTCATTCGATTCATTATATGCGTTCTCATTGTCGGCTATCACGGTGATTGTATTACGTCCCGAAGAAGTAAATACGTGTGTTTTTTCGATCACTGTGCTTTGCCCACCAAGCAACCTTGGTATAGATACATAATATGAAGTGCTGCCTATTCTGATTTCTGCGGTTGTTTGTGGAGCCGCGCCTTTCCCATTGTTCGTAATCGTAGCTTTAATTACTGTAAGCTCTCCCTTATCCGGGCTAGTTGGAGAAAGAGTAATTCTTTCTACCTTATAATCAAATAGCGAAGATACAATAAGAGTTACTTCCTTAGTGTTGTTATATTCATCCAGTTCTGCCAGCTCACCATTTGCATCGATGGTGGCTCTTACAGTGTAGCGATCCGGCATTTTCAATGTAACATTGAAGAATATCTTTGTTTTTCCACCGGCTGCAATGCTTGGAACATTTGCCCGTAACTGCTCCTCACCGATTTCCAGTAGCAGTAATGCATTATCCGACCATTCTGATCCGATATTGGCAATCGTCACGGATATTTGAAATTCAATGTAAGCATACTTGGAATACGGGGTCCATGTTATATCACTCACAATTAGGTCCGGCAGATTATCGGATTGTGCCATTAAAAATGTCGGGAAACCGACAATCGATATCATGATTATCAAAGCTGTTAAGTATAAGAGATTATAGAATTTGAAGATATGCATATACTAACCCTCCTTTAATGATTAAAATGAATACTATTATTATTTAGTAATTTAAAATATTGTCAAATTTATTCTGTTATACTGGCACTATTGTTTGCTCACTGTTGGCACTTAAACTATGTCTTATTTAAAGTCGGATATGAACTGTTTGTAGTTTTAATTGAATAAAGTTCCTTTCCGTATTAAACTGTAATTAATTGTGATTAAGAACAAATTTCACTAACTCAAATAATGGTAGGGTGATTCAAATGAAAAAAATTATCTTTTTCATCATTTTTCTCTTCATTGCTCTTACACTTTCTGCGCAGTCGATGAGAATAACTTATCCTTCGGCAAATGATGTGCTTAAAGTGGGAGAGGTGATAAATATCCAGTGGCAAGCACCGGCGATTAGAGGTTATATCTCCCTTACACTTTTTAGGGGAAACGAGAAGATGGAGGTGCTTACTCGCCGGGTAGATGCGAGTAAGGGAAGGATCATGTGGCGTGTTAAAGACTATTCCAACAGGCCCGGAAGTGACAGATCGGACTGGTATGTTATAAGAATGGAAACTGAAAGAGGTGGATTTTCGACTTACAGCCAGAGATTTTATATCGGAGATAGAAACTATAATCATGGAAACAAACCGGATTATTTTAACAGAAATTATGGGATAAACATAATATACCCCAATGGTGGCGAACGTTTTAACCCAGGTGAAAGGGTTACTGTACGATGGAACGGCGGTACCCCGGGTGCCAAGATTGCTGTTTTTTTAATCGATCAGAGCCGTGGAGAAAATGTGCATCTAATCGCATCAAATCTTGTTAACGATGGCACGTATGCTTTTACAATACCATATCGGTACGGTAGCGGGAATTTCAGGATTGCTGTAGCGGAAATGAGTATAAGTGACCGTGTTTTCCAGGTATCAGGAATTACCAATAAAAAAGGATTACTCCGGTTCACATCTAAATTTACTGATGACACCTGGATGCGCGGAAAAAAGCAAAAATTTACCTGGGATAATCAGTATATTGATGATGATCTGAGAATCTGGGTAGTTGGTTATCCCCAATATAATGAGTGTGAGTACAATTATCAACAAACTGAGAATAACATGATCCGCTGGCCTTTAGGGTATGTATCGGCGAACCAGAGGATGTACGAACCCGAACTTCCGGAAGGCCTGCCGCCGGGAAAATATAAAATAGTTATGGAAACCTCGGATGGTAATTTCCGCACTGAAAGCGAAAGCTATTTCCATGTCCGCCCACAGAATATGCATGATCTTTCTGTATCATTGCAGAAGATAGACAGCTTCGATGGAAGGTCACATTCAAGGCGAGGTCGTGATATGGGATTCGATATCGTTGTCACAAACAATTCTTCTTCATCGGTGAGTGATATTTTGGTGGAATACTACATTCGTTCTTATCCATTGGGGCAGACTGTTAAAGTTGAATCTATGAAGATCAGAAGTATTACACCGGGGCAGGTTTTCAGGTATCATGTCGAACTTGATGACAGGGACAGGGGTAAAATAAACCTTCTGGATTTCCTGACTGATACCAAGAATCCTCTCACTGGCTCGCTCAGGCAGGGAAGATATTATTTCGAGGTAACAGTAGATCCGATGAATATTACGAATGAATATCCTGGATACCGGTGCAATAATACCGCCAGAGCTGAGTTCCAGGTTCGCTGAAAAAGTTATAATGAAAATGATGGGCCGGGATGAATTTCCCGGTCTTTTTGTTTTGACAGCGAATTTTATTTTTGCTATTCTCTGTTACTCTGAACTGCGGAGAGGTGCTGGAGTGGTCGAACAGGGCTGCCTGCTAAGCAGTTGCGGGGGCAACTCCGCCGAGGGTTCGAATCCCTCCCTCTCCGCCATTTCCTTATATAAAGCCCGATAAGGTTTTAATTCCCGGCAAATCCAATTAAAATAAAGCTATGCCTGAGAACCTGAAAAGAATTAAAGATTTCCTGATTGAAAATGAATATTCCTTTTCGATTGTCGGGCCGACAGCATCCGGGAAAAGCGGGCTGGCGGTTGAACTTGCGAAAACCCTGGAAGGGGAGATTATCAGCCTTGATTCAATGCAGGTTTACAAGGGAATGGATATCGGGACAGGCAAAATTACACCAGAAGAAATGGAGGGGATAGCGCACTATCTCCTTGATATTGTCCCGTTGACGAAGAAATTCTCCGCAGGGGAATTTGCAGATATGGCAAGGGAAAAAATCGGGATCATCAGGGAAAAGGGAAAAATCCCTATAATCGTCGGTGGCACCGGGTTGTATCTTCGGGCATTACTAAAAGGGCTTTTTCCGACTCCTTCAAGAAGCAGCGTTTTGAGAAAACGGCTCGAGGATTGGGAAAAACGGGAAGGCCTTGATGCAATGCATTCTTTTTTAAAAAGAGTAGATCCCGAAACCGCGGAAACAGTCATGCCAGCAGATCGACAGAGAATATGCCGCTCTTTAGAGATTTTCCTTGTAACCGGAAGGACACCTGCAACACATAGGAAAAAGTACGGTTTCGCAGAAGATCGGATGAGTGTTATTAAAATAGGCTTGAACTACCCATCGCGTGAGATGTTGTATGAAATTATCGAGAAAAGGGTGGACGAGATGTTCGAGGCCGGATGGGTGAACGAAGTCGAATCTTTACTGAAGGAGAATTCTCCTGGCCTTCATCCCTTCAAAGCAATAGGGTACAGGGAAATAGTCGAGTACCTGAATGGTTACTGCACTCTGGAGGATTGCATCGAGGAGATAAAAAAATCCACCCGCAACTATGCGAAGCGCCAGCTTACATGGTTCAGGAAGGAGGAAGGTCTCCAATGGTATGATATCTCAAAGGGTAAAGAGCTTGTTTGTAAGCAAGTTTTAAAGTATATTGAAGATTATTACTTGAACGGGAGTTGAATATGACACCGGAATTAAATAATATCCAGGATGCTTTTCTTAACCAGTTGAGGAAGGATCGCGAACAGATTCAGATCACCACCACAAACGGTTTCAGGATTAAATGCCGTATCAAGGGGTTCGACAGGTTTTCTATCCTTGTCGAATCAGGTGAGTTTGAGCAGCTGATATTCAAGCATGCGGTTGCCTCAATATCGGTTAAAAGAGGATTCTCCAATAAGATTAAAATGTCCCCGGGTGAATCAGATGATGCCGGGGAAAAGGAATCAGAAGAAAATTAGGATGCGTCTGAACGCGCTTTCTTTAATACTTTTGTTTTCAATTCTGTTCCTGTATTACGGGTGCGGCCCTTCGACTATCGCTCCACTTGATATGACCATCCCGATACCGGATTATGTAAAATCCGTTCCGAACCCGGCAACCGGGTATAGCGATAAGCTGGATAACCTTTTCCTCGAAAGTTTCAACAGGGGATGGCAGGATTTTAAGGCAGGAAATGTCGGCAAAGCTGAATCTGTTTTCGAGGAGATCACCGAAAATAAACCGGGATTTTTTCCCGCCTGGGCCGGGCTAGCATATGTTAGGATGTTGAAAGAGGACTACCGCTCCGCTCGCCGGTACTTCGAGAAAGCCCTTTCAATCCGTTCCGATTATCTGCCAGCGATGCTTGGACTCGGTGTTTTATATCGTGTGATGGGTGATCCCCTAAAGGCATATTCACTGTATGGACTAATCCTCGAGAAATATCCAGGGCAAGCGGATGCGCGTATACAATTTGACCTCATACGCCTCCGCGAGACGGAAAAGTACCTCCTCCTAGCCAGACGTTACCGTCAGGATAACAGAATCGAACCGGCACTGGAGAATTATAAAAAAGCGCTGCAATACGTTCTCAAGGAAGATTTTATTTACTGGGAAGTTGGAGTTTTCCTGCTTGAGAACAAGAAATTCAAAGAGGCTATTCCATACCTGCAGAGCGCAGTTAATATCAAACCGAAGTACCCGAATTATATTAAAGCCCTGGCTATCTCGCTGGAACAAACGGGGAAAGTAAACCAGGCGAAGGAATATTATAAACAGGTTCTGGACCTTAACCCGGGTGATGAGACAGTCCGGGATGATATAAAGAGGATTAATCAGTCAATAACCCGGATCAAAACAGGTAGTAAGGGGGTCAGCTCGATAAATGCCAACGAGAGGATAACCAGGGGGCAAGCTGCCGTTTATCTCGATAAAAATTTCCCGTTTTTTGGCGAACCTGATGGCAGTGAAACAGGGATCATTACTGATATCATCGACAATAAAGATAACGTCGCGATTATTAACATGGTAAAACGTGGTATTTTCGAAAAATACCCAGATCACACCTTCAGCCCGAAGAAACAGCTCACAAGAGTGGACCTTGCAATCGTTATCGACCGGCTGATACAGAACGCTGTTCTTTCTTCCGAACTTAACCAGAATACGAACGGTTTATATCTTGAAATAGATGATGTGCCACTGCATTCTCCCTCCTACCAGATTATTAAAAGAGTCGTGTCACTTGGTATTATGAACCTCGATAAAGACCGCAAGTTCAACCCGGGGCGTTATATCTCCGGGCGGGAATTTGTAAGCGCGGTGGACAAGGTCATCAATCTGGCGCAATGAAATTTCTGGTCGTATTTCTTATAATGTTCTCAAGTCTTTCTTTTTCTGTCCCGCCTCCTGACGATGCCAAACCGGAGTTCAAAGCGGACCAGCAGCGTTATATCCGTGTAAGGGAAGCGAGAGCACAATATGAAGGCGAAATAAAAACCCTGTTCCAATCTAAAGGAATTCTTTATCCACCGGAAGAGATTATCCTAGTCGCTTATAAAAATGATATGGTGTTTGAGTTATGGGCAGCTGGGAAGGCCGGAAATAAATTAACCCACATTAAGGACTATGCAATCTGCATGACCTCAGGGGAGCTCGGGCCGAAGAGGAGGGAAGGGGATTTGCAAATCCCGGAAGGTTTTTACGAGATTGTTCTTTTCAACCCTGTTTCCAGTTACCACCTTTCTATGAAGATCAACTACCCGAATGCATCTGACCGGATACTCTCGGATAAAAAACACCCGGGTGGGCTTATCTATATCCATGGTTCCTGCGTTACGATAGGCTGTATTCCGATTACCAACCGTTGGATAAAGGAACTCTATATTATTGCTGTGGATACATATTCACATACCGGCAGGAATATCACTGTTTATATATTCCCGACCCGGCTGGATAGAAATGGTATCGATTCTTTATACCAGGCAGCCGGAGAAGATGAAAAACTGATTAATTTCTGGGAAAACCTTAAGGATGGCTATAATAAGTGGGTGACTACCGGAATAAAGATTAAATTCAAAGTTAACAAGACCGGCCAGTATATTTTTCAATAATACACCAGGATTCTGAAATAATTTCAGAAACACTAAACAAATTTTTCAAAAAACCGTCTAACATAATTAGGATATTTCTATATTCTGTTGTGATTAGAATAATGGTTGAAGGGAGAACTATATGTCTATTTTTTACCTCAAAAATTCGAATTTTCTGAGAAAATTCGCCTATTGTTTTATTCTTCTGACTGTTTTCACGTTTATCCTGGTTTCCTGTTCCGAAGAGGAAGTGCAGGATATACTGGTAAAACTGCAGAGCCTGGAAGGTGTGACAGTCACAGAGATTGAGCCGCAGTACGGCTACCCGAGAGCATTCCAGATCGATATCACTCAACCGGTTGACCACAATAATCCGAATGGGCCGCAGTTCACCCAGAGGATGTACCTCTCACATGTGGATGAATCATCGCCAATGGTTTTTGCTCCTTCGGGTTACAGGGCAACGGAACGCTCCACGCAGGAGATTGCCGGCCTGCTTCAGGCTAACTGTTTAAATGTAACGCATCGATATTTTTCTGGTGCAGCGCCTGATAGTATGGATTGGCAGTACCTGAGTATCCAGCAGGCGGCAAACGATCATCACAAGATAGTCCAGCTCTTCAAGACGATTTATACGGGCCCATGGCTCAGTTCCGGTGGGAGCAAGAGCGGGCTTACCTGCCTGTACTTGGAAAGATATTTCCCGGAAGACGTAGATGTAGTTATCGCCAAGGTCGCGCCATTCTGTTTCAGTACTAAAGATACGCGATACATCCCTTATCTGGCTTCAGTCGGCACTCAGGAAGATCACAATAAGCTGCATGCTTTCCAGAGGTATGTACTTACTCATCGTGATGACCTTCAGGATCTGACTGAGCAATGGTTAACTGATAATAGCTATACAATACCTCCCAACATCAATTTCTTTTTCGAATGGATGGTAAAAGAGTACAATTTTAGTTATTTCCAGTACCGAAGTGTTATTACTTCTGCGATACCTCCCGATGGCGCTTCATATCAGGACGTACTGGATCATCTTGACGATGTAATGGGGCTCAGTTCCTGCTCTGTAGAAATTTTAAATTATTATAAGCCCTATTATTACCAGGCATTTACCCAGTTAGGCTATGCAGCGCAAGATACAAGTTATATGGATGATCTGTTGGTATATGACTATGACAAACTGTCGGATGAGTATTTCCTGGGAGACGGACTGACTTTTGTTTTCGAAAACATTACACAGTTGGATATTTACAATTGGCTTCGGACGAGTGGGAATAATATCATCTATATATACGGCGCAGAAGATCCCTGGACAGGCGGCGCAATTGAATTAATCCCGGGGCAGACGAACGCGATCAAGATAGTCCATCCCGGCGGCGACCACCAGACGAGGATCCAGGACCTGGCTGAGTACCAGACCGTTATGGATACGATTGAATCCTGGTTGGGGATTGAAATCGCATCAGTCCAACAAAGAGGGATCAACATTCCGGCAGAAGCCACTATCGAAAAGTTTAAATAAGAGAGATTTTCACTCTGCGTTAATGATATGTCGGAGACGATGTTCTTCATCGTCTCCGAAACGTTTTAAACATCCGAAAGCAGTGGAGAACTCTGCTTCCGGCAAAAAAGTGAGAGCCGGTTTCCATCGACTCCGCTCAGGAAAGGCCACCCAACGAGGTTCTACTAAGTGTGGGAGCCGGTCACACTCTGCGATTGTTATTTCCGCTTTGCGCGGGGGTGATACTGGTCGTGGATTTTTTTCATCCGGTGCTGGTTGATGTGGGTATAAATCTGTGTGGTCGATATATCGGAATGGCCGAGCAGCATCTGGACGGAGCGCAGGTCGGCGCCGTTCTGCAGAAGGTGGGTCGCAAAGGAATGCCGCAGTGTGTGGGGTGATATGTCCTTTTCGATCCCGGCTTTCAGGCGATAATCCTTGATCATCTTCCAGAAGGTCTTCCGTGAGAGCGGCCCGCTGCGGGTGCTGAGGAACAAGAATGGAGTCGACTGTTCTTTCATCAGCTTCAGCCTGCTGTTGCGGATATAGCGAATTATCATCTCCCCGGCGGCGTCTCCGAATGGGATAAGCCGCTGTTTGCTCCCTTTGCCCATACAGACCAGATAGCCCTCGTCGAGGTTCAGGTCTTCCATCTTCAGGTTGATGATCTCCGATACCCTCTCGCCAGTGGCATAGAGCAGTTCCAGCATCGCGGCATCCCGCAAGCCGGTGACTGTTTCCTTATCCGGCGCGGAGAGCAACCGTTCCACTTCTTCGGTATTCAGGAATTCCGGCAGTTTCTTTGGTTTCTTCGGTAGCTCGATATCCTCGGATGGGTTGTTATCCGAGAGTTTTTCCAGCTGCGTGAAGTTATAAAAAGACCGGATGCTCGATATATACCGTGAGACCGTCGCCACGGTCACGCCCTCGTTCTGCGCAGCGGTCAAGTACGCTTCGACATCCTGCCTGCGGATAGTCTCCCATGAGAGCTTTTTCTGAAGCAAATACGAAAAAAAGCGGGTGAGGTCGTTTTTATATGATTCGAGAGTGTTTACAGAGAGCCCTTTTTCTACGGATAGGTAATCAAGGTAGCGGCGCAGGAGTGCGCTTATTTTGTCCAGTTCTCTCTGCCTGTTTTCCTCTTTTTCCGGTTCGTTCATAGCTGCAGAAACGGGTTGTTCTCTCGCTCCTCACCGATAGTGGAGGATTCGCCGTGGCCCGGGTAAATCACGATATCATCATCCAGGGGCATCAGTTTATCCCGAATCGAGCGGATGAGGTCTTCATATGATCCGCCGTGGAGGTCGGTGCGCCCGATCCCGCTGTAGAAGAGGGTATCTCCGGTTATCATCCAGCCTGCTTCCCGGTTCAGCAGGCAGATTCCGCCCTTCGTGTGGCCTGGCGTGTGGATGATCTCCAGCTTGATACTGCCAATTTCGATCACATCTCCATCGAAAAGCAGCCTGTCCGGCTTTGGCGATGCTGCGCCGCCGACGAGGAGTACCAGCGCCGGGTCTTCCTTCATCCCGAACATCTCCTCGTCTTCTTTATGAATCAGGAGTTCAGTCTCCGGGTAGAGTTCCTTGAACTTCCGGTTATAAGCAATATGGTCGATATGCCCGTGTGTATTGATGATATATACAGGTTTCAAGCCGTTTTCTTCGATAAACTTGACCATCTCCTTGGCTTTTCCAGCCGGGTCGATGATCGCCGCCGGTTTATCCGGATGGTTCTCGTCAGCAACGAGGAATGTATTCACCTGCAACGGCCCTTCTACATATATCTTGAAAACCATATTTGATTTTACCTTGCGTTTATTACTGTTTTCCTATCAGTTGCAGGAATTCGTTGCGGGTCTGCGGTTTTTCACGGAACGAGCCGAGCATCGCTGATGTCACCGCAATAGAGTTCTGCTTCTCGACCCCGCGCATCATCATACAGAGGTGCTGCGCCTCCACGACTACGCCGACGCCCAGCGGTTTCAGGTGATCCTGCAGAGTATGCGCGATCTGGTTGGTCAGCCGTTCCTGCACCTGGAAGCGGCGGCTGTACATCTCGGCGATTCTCACGATTTTGCTGAGTCCCAGTATCTTTTTATTCGGAATATACGCAACGTGCGCTTTGCCAAAAAACGGGAGCAGGTGATGCTCGCACATACTGAAAATATCTATATCCTTAACGATTACCATCTCGTCATAATCGGTTGAAAATACCGCTTCTTTTACTATCTCATCTACATTCTGTTTATAACCGGAAGTGAGCACCTCGTAGGCTTCCCTGACTCTGAGGGGAGTCCTCCGCAGGCCCTCACGTGTGGGGTCCTCACCGCACTCGAGTATGAGGTTCTTGATTATTTCTTCCATTTTATCTTTATCCATCATTTACCTGCCATGTTCCTAAACATTAAACCTGAAATTTATAATATCACCATCCTGGACGATGTATTCTTTCCCCTGTATCTTCACCAGGCCCTTGGTCTTCAGCTGCTGTTCGTTCGGTGTCTCAACATAATCGGTGTATTTTATAACCTCCGCGGCGATGAAGCCTTTCTCGATGTCCGAGTGAACCGCACCCGCGGCGTTTACCGCCTTGGTGTTCTCGCGTACAGGCCAGCTGCGGCATTCATCCTTGCCGATTGTGAGGAAGCTGATAAGCCCGAGTAGTTCATACGAATCCTGGATTATCCGGTCCCGCCCGAGGTGTGTGAGGCTGTAATCCGCCATAAATTCTTTCGCGTCCTCCGCGCCCATTTCCGCGATTTCCTGTTCGACCGGGGCGCATATATATGAAACTTTGATATTTTCCTTGTTCTGGATTGAGTCGGAGAGCTTCGCTGCAATCTCTTTCCTGTTCGCTATGGATGTTTCGTCAATATTGACGACCAGCTGTAGCGGTTTCTGTGTGATGAATCCGAACCCGCGGATGGCTTTTTCTTCCTCCGGACTGAGCGTAAAGCCCCGCAACGGCTTGCTCTCTTCGAAGACCGGTTTTACCTTCCGGAGCACGTGTAATTGCATTTCGTCATCCGGGTTCTTGGTTTTCATCACGGTTTTTTCCAGTTTTTCCAGGCGGTTTTCGAGGATGATGAGGTCAGCGAGTATCATCTCGTCCTCCATTCGCTGAAAATCTTTCGAAGGGTCAATATCGCCGGAGGAATGGAAAACGGCGTCGTTCTTGAACGCCCGGATAACGTGGATGATAAGATCCGCCTGGCGCAGGTAAGCGAGCAGACGGCTTTCCTTGACGTCCCCGAGTTTTAAGCCGACGAGGTCGGTGTACTCTATCTGCGGGTAAACCGCCTTGGATTCGGGGAAGAATTTATGAATAAAATCGATTCTTTCATCGGGGACATGCGTCACGCCGACCTGCGGCATCGGTGAGCCGGAAGAATCGTACCTGATCTCTGTTTTCGGGTGGCCGGTGAGCAGGCGAAAAAGCGTGCTTTTACCGGTCTGGGGCAATCCAAAAATAATAGTCTTCATCTATCTGTCCAATTTCTATATTTGTTCTATTTTTCGCCAATCCTGTTAATGAGAGCCGCTGTATAGCCGGCGCCGAAGCCGTTATCGATATTTACGACAACAACTCCGTTCGCGCAGGAGTTCAGCATACCGAGCAGTGCCGTGAGGCCGCCGAAGCTCGTTCCGTAACCGACCGAGGTCGGCACGGCAATCACCGGCACGTCTACCAGCCCGCCAACGACAGATGGCAGGGCGCCTTCCATCCCCGCAGCGACGATTATAACGCGCGCGTTCTTGAACTTTTCCTTCTGCCCGAGCAGCCTGTGAATACCCGCTACGCCTACATCATACATCGTCTCTACATAGCTTCCCATGAGGCTCGCAGTCAGCGCTGCCTCAGCAGCGACCGGGATATCCGATGTCCCCGCGGTAATCACGAGAACCTTGCCGGTTTTCTCTTTTGTTTTATCTTCGTTGTAAACTACAGCCCGGGCGTCTTTATGGAATATGCCTCCGGAGTATTTCTTCAGCAGGTTATCCGCGCGTGCTTCGACTATACGGCTTATGTATATAAGACCGCCTTTCTCCAGGCGGCTTTTTACGATCCGTTCCAGCTGGTCGTCGCTTTTTCCTTCCGCGAGTATAACTTCCGGGAAACCGGTTCGCAGTTCGCGGTGATGATCGAGCGTTGCGATATCCAGTGTTTCGAACGAGAGGTTTTTCAGCCTTTCGGTGATTTGCTCATCGTTCAATCTACCGTCTTTATAATCTTTCAGCAGTTCTTTTAAAAATGAATCGTTCATATAATTTTTCTCTTAACTCTATTTCAGTATAGGTTAAGAATTATGGAAATCAATAAGATATCTCAACGTATAGAACTCTGCTGAATAGTCTTTCTTGACCGGAAAGCACTATTTTGTTAAATTATGCCGTTTAAGAAATATAAGTTTGAAAATTCTAAATCCGAGAGACAAATCAGGAGGAAATGATTGATGAATATGAAGAAGGTCCTGCTTGTTGCACTCATGCTTGTGCTGCTGGTACAGGTAATGGGCTTTGCTCAGGCAGAAGCGACTGAAGGTGAGAGGGCTGTTCCGATTCCACTATTGTGGTACCTCGCCCCCGTTACTGCGGCTCTCGCGTTGTTGTTTGCCTGGATATTTTTCCGTTTTATGAAGAAATCGGATCAGGGCAGCGACTGTATGAAGAAGATCGCAAAATATGTACAAGAAGGCGCGATGGCTTACCTCAAACGTCAGTACTTTGTCGTTGGTATAGTGTTTATCGCCCTTGTGATCGTGCTCAATATTATGTCTGCCACGGTTAAACTGCACTGGCTTATACCCTGGGCGTTCCTTACAGGCGGTTTCTTCTCAGGCCTGGCAGGTTTTATCGGAATGCGCACGGCGACACATGCCAGCAACCGTACCGCTGCCGCTACTCAGAAGAGCCTGGATGCCGGTTTGAAGGTTGCTTTCCGCTCCGGCGCTGTTATGGGCCTGACCGTTGTCGGCCTGGCGCTCGTGGATATATCTATCTGGTTCTACATTCTCTATAATTTCATGTCGATTTCCCTGCAGGAAATCACGGTTGTCATGCTCAGTTTCGGTATGGGCGCTTCCACACAGGCTCTGTTTGCCCGTGTCGGCGGCGGTATCTTCACCAAAGCTGCTGACGTCGGCGCTGACATTGTAGGTAAGGTAGAAGCAGGTATTCCTGAGGATGACCCGCGCAACCCCGCGACCATCGCTGATAACGTCGGTGATAACGTCGGTGATGTTGCCGGTATGGGCGCTGACCTATACGAGTCATACGCCGGTTCCATCCTCGCTACCGCTGCGCTTGGCGCAGCCGCTGTTGTACAGCTGATTAAAAATATTGTACCTGGTGATATTACTTCTGTTCCGGAAAAACTCTCCGGTTTTATCACAGGTATGGCGGATAAACTCGGCCAGAGCGTTGACCAGGTGATTGCCAGCGAAGCCAGCCTGGAGCTCTTTAAACAGACATGGCAGTTCCGCTTTATCATCACCCCGTTAATCATAGCGGCAATCGGTATCGTTGCCTCGATCATCGGTATATATATGGTAAGGACGAAAGAGGGCGCGACACAGAAACAGCTGCTCAATTCCCTTATGTTCGGGATTCTCGTCTCCAGCGTGCTGGTTCTCATCGGCGCGGCTGTCGTCATTTCCGTTATGGGCTTGCCGTTCGGAATCTTCTGGTCGATCATCGCCGGCCTGGTTGCCGGTGTCGTGATCGGAAAACTGACCGAGTATTACACTGCGTATGAATATAAACCGACCCGTGAGATCGCCCGCCAGTCCAGGACCGGCCCGGCGACTGTTATTATTTCCGGTATGGCTGTCGGTATGCAGTCCACCGCGTTTATCGTGCTTACAATCGTAGCCGGTATCTTCCTTGCCTTCTCGTTTGCAGGCGGATTTTTAAATCCTTCGATGGGCCTCTACGGTGTAGCGATTGCCGCAGTCGGTATGCTCTCGACCCTTGGTATCACCCTGGCAACAGATGCTTACGGCCCGATTGCGGATAACGCAGGCGGAAATGCCCAGATGTGCAATCTGGATGAATCAGTAAGGAAAAAAACCGACCAGCTCGACTCCCTCGGCAACACCACTGCCGCAACGGGTAAGGGCTTCGCGATAGGCTCCGCGGCGCTCACCGCCATGGCGCTGATTGCTGCATATATCGAGGAAATCCGCACATACATGATCTACCAGGGTAAAGAGGTTATGCATATCGCCGGCGAGACCGTTGATACAGCGACCGCTTCAATCGGCCAGTTTATGGATTTCTACCAGGTTAACCTGATGAACCCGAAAGTACTCGCGGGCCTCTTCATCGGCGCGATGATGGCGTTTCTGTTCTGCGCGCTTACGATGAAAGCCGTCGGCAGGGCTGCTTACGCAATGGTAGAGGAAGTAAGAAGGCAGTTCAAGGAGATAAAGGGAATACTGACCGGTAAAGCCGAGCCTGATTACGCGAAATGCGTATACATCTCCACACGCGGGGCGCAGAAAGAGATGATCGTCCCCTCGATGATCGCGATCCTCATGCCGATCCTGACCGGCCTGGTCTTCGGAGTAGGCGGGGTTATCGGCCTGCTGGTCGGCGGCCTCACAAGCGGCTTCGTACTTGCCATCATGATGGCGAATGCGGGCGGCGCATGGGATAACGCCAAGAAATGGATCGAAACAGGCGAGATGGGCGGAAAGGGAACCGAAGAACACAAGGCGACAGTAGTCGGCGATACCGTTGGTGACCCGTTCAAGGATACATCGGGGCCCTCCCTGAATATCCTTATTAAACTGATGTCCATGGTATCGGTTGTCTTCGCGGCGCTGATTGTTTACGTTGGCCCGAAGATTGCCGCATTGCTTGGCATCGGCTGGCCCTAAACTGTAATTTCTAATAGAATTCCACAGGGAGAGTCTTCAACGGCTCTCCCTTTTTTTATCAAATGTTATGAAACGCCATCATACACTATTGAATCTTTAAGCATTTGCCGCTTTCAAGCCCTTTATAATCAACAGTTTAATGGTTGCGGAAACGCAACAGTTAAATAGTTGCGTTATTCATTTTTTTATCCTATATTGTAATCAGACTATGGAAGGTTTTTTACTATGGGCGAGAAAATATGTGAATTTGTGGAGAGCTGTCCCTTCTTCAACACACTGAGGCTCCCGGCATCAGCGGAAATACTGAAAACATATTATTGCCGTAACAACTGGGATAGATGCAGCAGAAGAAAACTGAGGCTGAGCGGAGAAAAAGTTCCACCCGAGATGTGGCCCAATCATCCCACGGATAGCCAGCAGCAGGGATACCAGAAGACAAACTGAGAGTCTTTTTCCCTTCAGGGAGAGCGCCGTAAAACCGGAATTAAACCGAAAACTTTTTTACCTCTATTATTGACCTCTGCGCCAATGGGGTTTACAATGCCTCCGTTCTGCCGGGGTGGCGGAATTGGTAGACGCAAGGGACTTAAAATCCCTCGGGGCTTGTCCCCGTGCCGGTTCGATTCCGGCCCTCGGCACCAATTCTAATTTTAAAATAACTGTTAATATTTTCAACCTTGGTCTAAGTGCAATATTTAATATTATATGGATAATATGATAATATCTATTGTGCTTTTTAGTATTATTTGTCTGGAAAAAAAACTAAAGGAATTAATATTTGAGTATCCAAAATATACCATGGTTAAGTATTGTAATAGGGGCAATTTTAGGAATATTTGGTAGTTATTTTGCTGGAATAATACTATATCGTCTCTTAAGACATAAAGCATGTATTGAATGGACTCAA
>JAFGBY010000039.1 GCA_016932915.1 Acidobacteriota bacterium
CCTGAATATTTAACGGCATATTTGCGTTGCGTAAATAACGAAACGCTTAGAGATAATTTGGAAAACAAATGCGCTGAATTAATTGACCTCAACAAAGCGAAATTGAAAGAATGTGAGAATGGTAATGAAGGAATTACTATGTTAGCTGAGAATTCAATTTATTCACGCAGCATGAAAATCGGTTCCGAAATCGCTGTAATGATACATAACAATCTACTATTGCAGAATTTTGATATCAATACAGTATTTAAACAATTGGAAGGAAACTAAGTTAGAGGGGTTAAATTATGATTAAAAAAACAGTCATTGTCTTATTGATTTTATTTACTGTTGTAAGTTTTTGTCTTGCGGAAGATCCGCCGGAAAGCGCGAGCTATATACTTCTCAAGGGGCATTTTGCCGCTGCCGGAGGTATATCCAGTTCGACCACTTATAACACTTTATCATCACTCGGTCAGATTGTCGCAATTGGAAAATCTGGGAGTACGAGCTATAACCTATACTCGGGAATCTTTACCCCTCTTTTCTCGAGTTATAATATAGCGCCGGAAATAACCTACCTGACAGCTAATCCTTCCCAGGATTTCACCGCATCGGTCTTTCCTTATACTGTAACATTTACAGCTACAGTTGTAGACGGTGATTCCTCTGTTTTTGATTATAACTGGGATTTCGGAGATGGAGCGACCGATACTCAACTAACTCAGGGAAATATTGTTACAATCACACACGCTTATACT
The DNA here is from genome assembly GCA_016932915.1 of Acidobacteriota bacterium. GTDB lineage: Bacteria > Acidobacteriota > DATKUA01 > JAFGBY01 > JAFGBY01 > JAFGBY01. The sequence continues at coordinate 741 of JAFGBY010000039.1, forward strand.
GCTACTAAAGAAGATGGGCCGTATGTGATTACATGTACAGTAAGTGATGGCACAGCGACTGCGGAAAAAACGGTTAATGTTTATCTTGGGCCACAGGCACCAGATGTTGAGATTCAGGCAAATCCAAGCTATGGCGCTCCGCCGTTGAATGTTGAATTAAATGCAATTGCAATGGATCCTGATTCAGGGACCATTGTTAATTATGAGTGGAATTTTGGTGACGGTTCAGCCGCACAATCAGGCGCAAGCCTTTTAACTGTTAACCATACTTACTCTGAGACACTTACAGCGACTACTGTTTATACCGTTACTGTTAATGTTACCGATAATGAAGGAAGAGTAGGGACGGATACACAGGATATCACTCTCTACCCAGCTCTATTCTTTGATGATTTTGAAGATGGAGATGCTTCTGACTGGATACAATATGATCCAACCGACTGGGCAGTTGAATCAGAAGACACATATATGCTTGCTACCCCAATGGAAAGTTCAGGAAGGCATATTAAAGCCCCAATACCTGGTGGCGTTATCGATTATGGAACGATACGGGTTGATATGAAGTTTGTTTCATCATCAACAACCACATATAAAACAGGAATGGTTATGTGGGCGTTTGATTCAATATCTAATTTCAGGTATCTGAAGGTTGATTACGATAACCAGAGAATCATTTTTGGTAAAAGAGAAAGCCTTGATCAGGACTTGCAGATTTTTTCAGCAAGTGGATGGTCAATTCCAATCGATACAGTGTTCAGTGTTACTGTTGTTATAAGGCCTGATGCATCTGTTGTAGCTTATCTAAATAACACTGAGATAGGGTCATATGCATATGGTTATGAGATAATCGGTGGTGTCGGCCTTGCTACAAGAAAATCAAAGACCTTCTTTGATAACTTTATGCTTGCTCATGTTTCAGATTCGAATTCTCCTCCGGAAGTATCTATAACTCCTTCTATCTTTGTATCAACAGTCTTTCCAGCTACTGTGAACTATACTGCCAGCGCTACTGATCCGGATGGTGATGATAACAATCTATATTATTACTGGGATTTTGGAGATGGTGATACACAGGCTGTTAAAAATCCCACTCATGAGTATTTATACGAAGGTGTTTACAAGGCTCAATTGTATGTGACCGATGAACCTGAATACGGTGGTGATCCGGCAACGACGGTTGAAGCATCTTATGCTCACGTTGGAGTGGATTACTATGATAACTTCAATGATAATGATATAAGTGATTGGGAAATAGTAGCTTTAAGCGATTTCACTGTTACTAATGGACGAATTGTTTCCGGTACAAACGAAACAAACAACATTGCATTTGCTCCGTATACACTTTCTGCGGACTTCAACCATGGAAAAGCATGTATGGTCTTTAATATCCAGGAAACTGCAAGCACTAAGATGAATGCCATGCTTATATTCGGCTGGCAGGATACAAACAGTGAGTACAGATTCGTGAGATATGACCGTGATGATAGCGCAATTAAGATTATGCATGATGATGAATCGACAACTGAGATAACGGATGCTTCAACTTCATACGACATACCTCTTGGGCAAGATATTCATACTTGCGTAAAAGTTGCAGAACAGGGCACTGGTGATAGGGTTACCGTCACAGTAGAGGGTATGCAGGTATTGGCATATACTTACTCGACTCAGTTCCCTGGAAAATGGGGTATCAGGTCAGGTAAGTCTACTACTCAGTTTGATGAATTCATCATTTTTGATGATTCTACACTGAACAGTCTTGCTGCGAATATTGATACAAATATCACTGAATATGATTTTGGCGAAGTTAGTACAAGTGAGCCTCTTGGTAGCACAGTTACAATAACAATATATAACACTGCTCCAGTATCGAACGGTGAAAATCTTGTTATCAGCAATTTTATGATTGGTAACTCGGATTATACAGTTGAAGATACATTAGGTAATCCGATAACAACGCTGGCCAGTCCGATTGTGCCAGGTGGTAGCGTTAATATCGTAGTCAGGTATATTCCAACTGCTATTGGTACTGATGATTCATCACTAATAATTACATCCAATGACCCCGATGAGACCACTTACGCTATTATTTTAAATGGTGAAGGAGTAATCAGTCAGAAACCGACTGCGACTGTGACTATTAATCCATCTTCACAGACAGGGCCAGCACCTTTATATGTAACATTCAGTGCCACTGCGACGGATCCTGATGGTGATGATGCTTTAATTCAATATTTATGGAATTTCGGTGATGCATCACCGACTACTACTACAGCATCCACTTCCCACACATATGATTCAACTGGTACATATACAGCTACACTTACTCTTACTGACGAATCTACACAGACAAATTCTTATGAATATGAAATTTTGGTCGAAAAACACTATTTCCTCGATACGTTTAACGATTCAGATGTTTCCAACTGGACTCTGAGACAGGCAAGCAATTGGGGTTTTTATAATGACAGTGGAGATATCAAACTCACAGATAATAACCTGACTATTTCAAACCCGATTGATTATGCCATAGTACCTGCAGACGCAAACTTCACCGACTTTGTAACAGCTGAATTCGATGTAATGATGCCGGCGAATGGTGGGAATAATATCATCTTCATATTTGATTATGTAGATGACAGTAATTACGGATATCTGGAATTCCAGGTAAGTAGAGACAAATGGAAATTGAATCGTGTGGATAACGGAACTGTAACACTTCTTGATACCGGTGATATAAGTCTCTATTATTCTGTATGGCATCACTTCGCTATTGATTTTGATTCAGGTATTATTTCTGTAAGTATGGATGGTAATCATCAATTTTCTTCCACCTATGCGTCATTTATCGGATCAAAAAATGGTATAGGTGTAAACTATGGTTCTATAAGAATTGATAATTATAAGATAACATTTAACGATTTTGGTGTATCTAATGAAGCACCGACAGTATCGATTACAGCGACTCCTACATCAGGCCAGGCGCCACTGACAGTTACTTTTGATTCTACAGCGGATGACCCGGATGGAAATAATTCTTTCATTACCTACAATTGGGATTTTGGTAATTCTTCGGGTACTTCATCAGCAGCGGATCCTACATATACTTATACAGCCGCAGGAACATATACTGCTACATGTAGAGTTACTGATTCCGGTACACCTGCTGCGACCGCAACTGATACAATTGTGATCACTGTCGCTGCCGGTAACTCTGCCCCGACACTAACCCTTAGCGCTGATCAGACAATGGGATCGACTCCTCTTACTGTTAACTTTACGGCTGTAGGAAACGATATAAACGGGGACGGATTAACGTATGAATGGAATTTCGGTGATGGATCCAGTACTACCGCAACTCAAAACCCAACTCATACATATACAGCTGATGGAACATATGTTGCTACATGTACGGTAACTGATGATGGTTCACCTAATTTATCGACAACTGATAATTTGACGATCTATGTAGGTAATATGTGGATTGATGATTTTGAAGATGCAAATGTTTCGGATTGGACCTTTAAGACTGCATCAAGATGGACCACTCCAAGTTTTAACAGCAGTATAAGGTTGTATGGTTCCAACCTGAACCTTTCGGATCCATGGGAATTCGCCATCGCGCCTGCGATCTCTGAATTTACCGATACAGGCGATATTGAATACGATATGTATATCGCTACTTCAACTGATGGTGTTCAGTACTATTTCGTCTTTGATTATGTCAATGCAAATAACTTCGCTTATATTAGGGTATATTATAATAAAGCGAAGATAAAATATGGAAGAATGGTTGCAGGAACGGAAACAGAGATTGCAACCGTTGATGTAACAAAGAACTGGAATTGGGCCGCATGGAACAACTTCCGTTTCGAAATTGATAGTGGCGTCGTAGATTTGTATGTTGATGGAACACACATTTATGGCCCGATGAATTTTGGAACTATCACATCCGGAAAACATGGTATTGGCCTTTATTATGCCCAGGCATACATTGATAATTACCAGGTTACTTTCCTTGGATCAGCGCCATCTAATCAATCACCTACATTAAATATCACAGCGAGCCCGACTGCAGGTAATGCCACTTTGACAGTAAACTTTACATCGACGGCAGACGACCCTGATGGTGAAAATTCAGCGATCACCTATGCATGGAACTTCGGTGACAGCGGAACATCAACAGCTGCAAATCCGACACATTCTTATACCTCAACCGGTACATATACAGCAACATGTGTGATTACTGACTCTGGTACTCCAGCTTTGACTGCTCAGGATACTTTGCTGGTTACCGTTACTGAAGGAAACCAGGCGCCAACACTTAATGTTTCCGCTTCACCAACATCAGGACAACCGACTCTCACAGTTAGCTTTACTGCTAACGCATCTGATCCGGAATTGGGGACTATGACATATGAATGGAACTTCGGTGATGGATCTGCTACATCTGCAACTCAAAACCCGACACACATGTACACTGCCACAGGTACTTTTACTGCGACATGTACAGTAACAGATGACGGAAGCCCAGCGCTTACAGATACTGATACGGTTGAAATTGTAGTCAGCAATACCAGTTTCTTCCTGGATGATTTCGAAGACGGGAATATAACAAACTGGGCATTCACTAACACGGCAAACTGGTCTACGGCTTCTCTAGGAGGCAGCATCAGAATGCGGGGCGCGAATATGAACATATCCTCGCCATGGGATATCGCAAGAGCGCCAGCGGCAGCTGATTTCACTGATACTGCGACTATCGAAGTGGATGCATATCTTGCAAGCAGCGCGTATGGAGTGCAACTCTACATAATATTCGATTATGTCGATAAAAATAATTTTGGATACGTTCGAATTCTCTTTAATAAAACCAGATGGGAAGTTGGAAGATATGTTTCAGGTACAGCGACTACGATACTTCAGGGTACTTCTGCTACTATAACATATGCCGTCTGGCATCATTATACGCTCGACTTTGATTCTGGTGTGCTCGATCTATCAATCGATGGGACACCGATGGTAAGCGGCGTGAACTATGGAACCTTCCTGAATGGTAAAAACGGTGTCGCTGTTAATTACGGAACAGTTTACTGGGATAACTATAAGGTCACATTTACAGGTGCTGTGTCATCGAATCAGGCTCCCACTGTAAGTATATCATCTGATGTAACAACGGGCCTTATTCCTCTCACAGTACAATTTACTGCAACCGGTAATGACCCTGAAGCTACCACACTTTCCTATGCGTGGAATTTCGGCGACGGTACTGGAACTTCCTCGGATCAAAACCCGACATATACATATGCCAATGAGGGTACATTCACAGCTACATGTACAGTATATGATTCCGGAAGCCCAGTCATGAGTGGAACAGATACACTGGTTATCACACCAGATGCATCTAACCATGCTCCGACATTAACCGCATCAGCAAATCCGATAAACGGTCAACCCACTTTAACAGTAACATTCACTGCGGTCGCTTACGATCAGGATCTTGATACGCTTAGTTACGAGTGGGATTTTGGTGACAGCTCTGCTACATCAACAACGCAAAATCCAACACATGCCTATACTGCCACTGGCACATATACAGCTACGTGTACGGTGACAGATAATGGTTCACCGGTAATGTCAGCAACAGATACTGTAGTTATTAATGTAAGCGACAGTATATTTGAAGACGACTTCAATGACGCTAATATTACTGATTGGACACAGACTATAAGTGGCTCATATTCAACCTATACAATTGCCACAGGCAATTATGGGTTATACGGATTATACAGTAATGTCGCAACTATCATGGCTCCGGTAAGTGGTACATTTGAAGAAGGTAACCAGGCGACATTTGACTTTATGATACGTTCGGGCCAGGCATATACGAAGATGAAACTTGGATTTGCTTTTGACGTTGTTGATTGGAACAACTACGGTATGGTCTATATCGACGGAGAGAGCAGCAGGTTATATCTCGTAAGATATGTAAATGGTTCATTAAGCTATCTTGTTACGGTAAACCTAGGTTTTTCTTATAATACATGGTATGAAATGAATGTAGCAATTAGTCCGTCAGGTGCTGTCTCAGTTTACATTGATGGCATACTGCGTATTAATGCATACGCTTACGGTTCAATAACCAGCAATTACTTTGGATTCTGGACAGCAAAATCAGCGGTAGTATTCGATAATATCGTAATTGATTACCTGTAAAATAAGATATAGAAATATAAGGGAACCCGTTTTGAACGGGTTCCCTTTTTTATTTGAATTTTAATTTATTAATGGTGTTAGTGGTTGATAGTCCATCAACGAGTGGAATAATTTTTACCTCTCCTCCATACTCAGAGACAAAACCAGAACCAACAACAGAATCAGGAGTCCAGTCTCCACCTTTAACTAGTATGTCGGGTTTTATAATCTTTATTAATCTCATCGGTGTATCTTCTTCAAAGATTGAGATGTAATCTATCATCTGAAGACTTGCTAAAACACATGATCTTTCGAATTCAGGATTTATTGGACGATTTTTACCTTTAATTCTTTTTATTGAATCGTCGCTGTTTAGTCCAAGAAATAGAATATCACCTAATGCTTTTGCTTCCCATAGAAGCTTTACATGGCCGTAATGAAGGATATCGAAACAACCATTCGTGAATACAATTTTTTTAGCTTTTCTATCAATAGTACTAAGAATAGTTGGTATATTTTCAATATTAATAATCTTATCCTGGTAATTATTCGTCATTCAACACCCATAGATATATTGAGATATTCCGCTACCTGTAATTGTCTGTGATTACTCGAAATCAATTTTATATCATTTGATGTGTCGGATAATAGAGCGGATTTTACTTCTTCCCGATAAAAAAGGGCATGGCTGTTACTGGAACTGTTACATGCAATTTCAGCTGCAAGCGCACCAAAATTTGAGGCAAGAATACGGTCATAAGCTGTGGGGGAGCCGCCTCTCTGGATAAGTGAGAGGGATAATCCCCTGGATTCAAGATCAATTAAATCACTGAGTTTTTTTAAGATGTATTCACTCATATTCAGTTTATCATCAGTCCTTATTTCACCATCAGGTTTTGCACCGGATGATAATACGATCAATGAGAAAGGAGCGCCTTTTTCAGTCCTGGCTTTCAGTGTATTTGCAATAGCATTAATATTAAATGGAATTTCTGGTATTAAAATTACATCCGCTCCCCCGGAGATACCGGATTCAAGGGCAATCCACCCAGAACGATTCCCAAGAACCTCAACCACAAAGACCCTGTGATGACTTTCAGCAGTAGAATGTAGCCTATCCAGATAATGAGAAGCAGTTTGTACAGCGGATTTAAATCCAATCGATTCAGCGGAAGGAAGAAAATCGTTATTAATATAATTAGGTACGAAAATAATCTTAACACCGGCATCGGAAAATTTTCTGCAGACGTCGAAATCATGGTAACCACAAATTACAATTAGGGCATTCATTTTGAAATCATCTATAGCCTGTAATACTACATCTGAGCGGTTGATATATTTGATTTCATTCTGACGGATAACCGGAAAGTTAAAAGGGTCACCTTTATCAGGTAGACCAAGAATAGAACCGCCTTTGTATAACAATCCCTGGAAATGTGACAAATGAGGAAGCGATATCATATCACGATCAAAGAAACCGTCGAAACCGGATTCAATTGCAATTACTTCATGACCGAGTTTAAAAATGGTTCTTGCAGATGCTCTTATAGCAGCATTCAAACCTGGACTGACTGTGCCAGATGTAAGGATTCCGATTCGTTTTTTACTCATAAAGCAATAATACATTGATGCCTGGATTAATCAATATTGTTGGATAAATGAACTGCTAGAAAGAGAATTCGATATTGTTGGATTGAGTAAAATTTGTGGAAGAAAACATGTTTTGAACACGATTTGTGAAAAATACGAATTGCTCTTTTAACCCAGGCTCCAGCGAAGCTGTTCTTAAAACTGGGAGATTAAGAGGATTGATGTATTTCTTGTTATGTTGAACTCGATAATCAAGGTGAGGGCCGGTAGAAAGCCCTGTACTGCCTACATATCCTATCAATGCTGATTGTTGAATTTTACCTCCAACACGGATTCCTCGAGCATAAGCTTTTAGATGCATATATGTCGTTATATAACCATTGGTGTGTCTTATTTTTAATGCATTTCCTCCGCCGTTTTTATCCCATCCTTTCATGATAATGGTCCCGTCGGCAGTCGCATGTACTGGAGTACCAGCCGCAGCAGCATAGTCAACACCAAGATGAGGACGATATTTTCGCAGGATCGGATGAAACCTCTTATATGTAAATTTTGAACTTATCCGCCTGAATTTAAGTGGAGATTTCAAGAAAGCTTTTCTGAGGCTTTTACCATTTAGATCGTAATAATTAATCTTTCCATCAAAATCTATAAAACCATACGCATGATATTCAGTGCCATGGAGATTAAAATTCGCGGCAATAATCCTGCTTATCCTTTCGGGAGAATCTTTATAAACCGCGGTTTCATAGATAACCTTTAATGAATCTCCATCACGTATCTCAGTATTAAAATCTATATCCCAGCTGAAAATATTGGCAAGTTCATAAGCAAGAGTAATACTGAGATCGTTATCAATAAATGATTCATATAGCGAATGGTGAATTTTTATTGAAGCAATTTTTGTTTTATATTCAAAGGGCTTAGGAATAATCCTATGTTTAATTTTTCCATTTTCGTATATCAGTTCGAGTATCTTATCGTTTCCTGTATCCAGGTATAATCTGTATGCATTATCCCCATCGGTTGAGAGTGAGTACAATTTTCCTGCAATCACAGGGATTCTTTCTTTCAGGTCGGAGATATATTGCACAGATTGATTAACCACCAGGGAGTTAAAACCGGCACGAGTAAGGATAGAAAAAATAGAATCATTTTTACCTACTTTTTCATCGAGCGTGGGTAAAATAAAATCAGTAGTATCATCAAAATCAGATAAATTACTATTGCCATTCAGATTAGCGATTTGAGCTTTATCGATATTAAGGAAGAAAGTTTTTGCGAAGATTATTGTACAGAATACAGTGAAGGTAACTAATATGATTATCTTAAATAACTTCATTATCCAAAAGGTGAAAAATCATTAAATGGCGGAGAGGGCGGGATTCGAACCCGCGGTGCAGTTGCCCACACACACGCTTTCCAAGCGTGCTCCTTCGGCCTCTCGGACACCTCTCCGCTGCAATGATCTTATCAAATAACGCGGTGATTGTATCAAAATGGATTATCATTTCAAATTAAAATTAATTTCTTTTTTCAATTATTGAGCTGATGTAAGATTTAAAATGATGACTTACTGAGAAAGGTCAAAAATGCGTAAAAAGAATATAATCGCTCTTGGATTTACAAGCTTCTTTAACGATTTTTCCTCTGAGATGATATACCCGCTATTGCCGGCTTTTCTTGCAATTAAACTTGGAGCAGGCCCAGTTGGATTAGGGATAGTAGAGGGTATTGCAGAAAGTACCGCAGCAGTGATAAAACTCTTTTCCGGTATTTACTCGGATAAAACCGGTAAGAGAAAACCGATATTTTTTTCAGGTTACCTATTTTCAAACATCGTCAGGCCGCTAATAGCATTTGTCGGCAACTGGTATCAACTTCTGCTGTTGAGATTTGGTGATAGAGTAGGAAAAGGAGTAAGGACTGCTCCCAGGGATGCACTATTGGCTGATTCAGCGGGAACGACGCATAGATCTTTCGCATTTGGTTTTCATAGGGCAATGGATCATCTAGGCGCAATGTTTGGCCCTGTCGTCGCATGGGTGATGATGAATTACTTCGCATTCGGCTACAGGGATGTATTCCTTGCCTCTGCAATTCCCGGTGTATTCGTAATGTTGGTGATTATATTCTTTGTAAAGGAAATTAAACCTGATACAAAACCCGAAGAATTGAAGAAAGCAACTTCAACTGATAAAAATATTAAAACTAATGTATTGAACCTATCTCAGTTAAAGACTTTCCCAGGAACATTCAGGAGATATCTTACTGCGATACTTATAGCAACACTCGGGAATTCCACTGATGCGTTTCTTCTTCTGCTCGCTTACATGAGAGGAATCAGTGAGATTATGATACCACTCCTCTGGACATTCCTGCATATATCAAAGATGCTTTTCAATCTTTTGTTTGGTTACATAGGTGATAAAACAAGCAGGTTGAAACTTATAATATCAGGATGGTTTGTATATTCACTTATATATTTTGGCTTTGCGTTTTCGACAAAGCCTATACACATCTGGATTCTTTTCGCTTTATACGGGCTATATTATGGGATGACAGAGGGTAATGAAAAAGCCCTGGTAGCTGATTTCGTTAGTAAGAAAGATTATGGCGCTGCTTATGGGATTTATAACCTGGTAATCGGAATCGGCGCCTTGCCGGCCTCTATAATTTTCGGAATAATTTGGAAATTAGTTAGTGCGGAAGCTGCATTTATCTTTGGCGCGGCTCTTGCGATGCTGGCTGCACTTATTATGACAGGAGTTAAAAATCCGGATGAAACCGCATAATAAAAGTATATGTGTTATAGGCCTGGGCAGACTGGGCGCTAACATAGCTTATAACCTCCAGCAAAATGGTTATGTAATAGATACTATTATCACCAGGGACAAGAAGCATTTACCTGATGTTTTCCCGGAACTCAAAACTATAAAGATTTATGAAAAACCCGAAGAGGTGGAGAATTATCCAGAAATAACACTCATCTCTGTAAAAGACAGTCTGATTCATGAATTTGCTGAGAGAATTTCGACCTGTGATAATTTAGAAGAAAAACATTTCCTTCATTTTTCAGGTGCTAACGATTCGACTTTACTAAATCCCTTGAAAGAAAAAAGTGGTTATACAGGATCACTTCATCCTTTATACAGTTTCCCGGTTGGGTATAAAACACAAATTCCAGAAGGAATAATGTTCACCTTTGAAGGTGATAAGAACACGGAATCTAAAGCGAAGGAAATTGCTTCAACGCTTAAAGGTACTTTCAGAAACATTGAACTAAACAAGAAGGGTTTATATCATCTTGCTGCATCCTTTGCTGCAAATCTCTCACTTGGGATGCAGAGCATCGGGAGTGAACTCATGGAAAAAGCGCTTGGCGAATCTGATGATGAATATAGGGAAGCAATTGCAGTATTAATGCATTCCGTTGCCGAATCAGTGCGAACAAACAGATGGGCGGAAGCGCTTAACGGCCCGATAAAACGTGGAGACAGAGAAACTATCCAAAAACATCTATCTGCATTAGAAGAAATAAACGACGAAGATTTAAAAAATACATATCATCTTATGAAAAAGAGACTTGAAAGAATCCTTGAAAATTCCTGAATAAGAGATATATTTATTGTAGAATCAGTTGATTAAAGAAAGCAATTCATTTTAAATCTTATGGAAGGAAAAATATATAATTTGTTGCTCTCCGGTATTGAGGAGAAGCACTATTCCGGAGCAGTCTGGCTGGTTTTTAAGAAACGGCAGATTGTCGAAATGGGATCGTGTGGTCTTTCATCGATTATCCCTGAGCGGGAAGAGATGAAGGACAACACTATCTTTGATCTTGCTTCCCTTACAAAGCCCCTTATTACAGCACCGATAACATTAAAATCCCTCAGCAGGGGTATCATACATCTCGAGGAACCGATTCTTAAAATGCAGGCCCTTCCTTTTGCAACTCCTGTCTGCGAAGCTTCAATTTATAATCTTCTAACTCATACTTCAGGATTGAAAGCATGGTATCCGTGTTATGCGGACAGGAAAGATGTACTACGTGGTACAGCTATAATAGGTATGGGTGGAAATATAATCTATGAAAAAGTTCCGAAAGTCATTGACCAGTATGCAATGAAAATAGCATCGCTTCCCCTGGAGGCGAAGGTCGGTGAAAAGGTTATCTATAGCTGTCTGGGATATATCCTTCTTTCTTATATTCTGCAGGTTAAGTTAAAAATTGGATATAAGGATGAAGCGGAGAGATTACTTTTAAACCCTCTTGGGCTTAAACGGACATTTTTTAAAGTACCAAAGGAATTAATTAAAGAAACAGCGGCTGGTGAGGATTCCAATAAATTTGAGCGCTTTAAAGTGAAAGATATGAAGATCGAGTTTAATGAATGGCGCAATGGAATAATTCGCGGTGAGGTGAACGACTGCAACGCTTATTACGCAAACAGCGGCACCGGGAACGCAGGGCTTTTTGCTGACATCTTTGATACTCTTAAGCTCGCTCAAATTTTTCTTCCAGAATCAAAGTTTTTTAATAAAGATGAAATGAGGTTGATTTACAATGATCTAACTTCAGCCTCTGGCGAGCACAGGACAATTGCCTGGCGAAGAGCCGACAGTAAAAATGATCCAGCTCATGGGATATTACCGAATGAAACATTGAGCCATACAGGATTTACCGGGGTAGGTATCTGGATAGATCCTGTCAACTCGGAAATCTATATACTTTTCATGAATAGGCTTCATCCTCGAAGAGTTGAATTCTCCATAGATGATATCCGTTCTAAATTTCTCGATATTGCCAAAGAGATTTAATTCTTCTCCAAAGTATGCTATTTTTTATTAATATTAGAGGAATAAAGTGTCTACTTACAAGGATTTGAAGACCGAATTAGATATTCTTATCAATAAAAATGAACATATAAAGTTTAAAGAATACAAGCCTACTGATAATATAGAAGAAACAGATATCGCACGATTCAATTTAGCAGAGAAACTGAATAGTTTCTTATCGGATTCCAAAGAATTGTTAATTATTGTAAATGATGCGATGAGGCCTACTCAAACAGCTGAAGTCTTATCTGAGCTTAAAGAGATTATTAGCAAAATAGACTATAAGATATTGATTGCAACAGGAAGCCACAGACCTGCGAATGATGCGGAGATAAAGATAATACTGGGAGATATATATAATTATTCGCGAGATAAGGTAATAAATCACGATTCAAGAGATGATATTACAAATATATATCTAGGCTGTACTAAGAGAGGGACAGAAGTATTCATAAACCGTTTTGTTAAAGAAGCTGAAAAGGTCTTAATTATATCCTCTGTTGAGCCGCATTGGTTTGCCGGATACACTGGTGGAAGAAAATCATTGGTGCCAGGTATAGCAGGAATTAAAACAATTAGAGATAATCATCAACATGCCATGAATCCAAATTCTCTGGTTTTAAAATTGAAAGGGAATCCGGTGCATGAGGATATTGAGGATGCAATCAGTTTAATCGGCCTTGATAATATATTTTCGATACAGCTCGTTCAGAATTCAGATAACAAAATATGCGATGTCTTTACAGGTAATATTACTGAAAGTTTTTATGATGCTGTAGATATGGCAGGTAAAATTTACAGTGTTTCCGCTGAAAAAATGTATGATTGTGTGATCGCAGTTGTTCCAAATCCTCTAGATAATAACCTCTATCAGGCTCATAAAGGCCTGGAAAATACAAAATCGATAATGAAAGAAGGCGGGACTTTTATCATGGTAGCAGCTTGCCCGGAGGGAATAGGGCAGGATGTTTTTTATAAGCTCCTGTTAGAATTAAAAGATACAAGCGAAAATATTAAGAGAGAGTATCATCTTGGTGATCACAAAGCCTACAAGCTCCTTGAGTTCCTGAATAAAAATAGATTGATTATTATATCTGACTACGTCTTTCCAGGATTAGATAAATTGGAGATTGACAGATATACCAGCTTAACTAAGGCGTTTTATTCTCTCGGGAGAGACACAATGGAAATAGCAGTCATCTGGGATGCCGGAGTTCTAGCTGTAACTTAAGACTCCAGCCTAATAGGGGGCGAATCCCGCAGCTTCCCAATATTCTTCTTTAAGTGCTTCGTCCTGTTTCAGTAAAGCGTCATAGTGCCCGGTTTCCCATTCCACCAGTTCTTCCAGGAATTTCCTTACTTCTGGATCATTAGCATGATTTGCATAACCTTTATAATGTTTGATGGTATTGAGCTCAAGGTTAATAGCAATGGAAAGGGCGGTCATTTCGAAGTGAGCATCACCGATTCTATCTCTGATGCTGTCAGAGAAAAGTGGATTTTCGCCATCAAAGAGATGTTTATCTCCAAGTTTAGCGGTTGGACTGATCTTTCCTGTATCATGGAGCGATTTATAATTCGCTTCCAGAAACTTGAGATGCATCAACTCTTCCTCAGCAAGAATTTTGAAGAGTTCCTTCCCCTTTGAGTCTTTCATTGTTTCCGCGGCCATGAGGTAAAAATGGTAGCCATCCATTTCATTTTTCATAGCGTCTCTTAACGCGGCGATTATTTCATTCGGCATAGAATTACCCTTTATTTATAAATCATTCAACTTCCAGATTAAACTCCTGAAAATCGAACCAGAATCCAGCGCCTTCGATCTGGTCAATTTCCGCTTGTACAATGGCTTTATGATTCTTCTCGATTTTGAGGAAATTAGCGAAAAGCTGTTTATGCTCACCGTCAAGTTCACCGACCACTTTTTCGTAGAAACTCATGGTTTTATCTTCCATCTCAAGGGCTTTATGAAGCATTAAAAGCTCATCCGAATAATCTTTTTCCTGCATCTTGGCTTCCAGATTTGCAATGTCACTGTTAATTTTTTCTTCCGATGGTATAGCTGTTTTCAGTTTTTCTGGACGAATAACGCCATCCTCTTCCCAGTCTTTTAGTTTTTTCCGGAGGTATTCAACATGATAGTTTTCTTCCTTAGCCATAATGCTGAAAATGCGTTTACCTGTTTCATCATCGGTTTTATTAACAGCTTCTTCATATACATCTCTTACCTTAATTTCGTATTCAATTGCAGTTTTAATTGCTTCTTCGATTTTCATCATTAATCCTTTCTATTGCTTCTACGATTGACACAAGGTTTATTCCATATATTTGAATATATTAACATGAAAGCACAGAATAATTAAATGTTAACGGCAATAATAACGCCTGTAGTTACTTGATGTAACCATAACCAGCCATACGCTCCAGAATTATATCCTGTCGATAAACAAATGATTTTGAACTTCTATGCTCCTGGAAATATCTTGGCCTTTTTATTATTGCAGCGAGAAATATGGATTGGTCAAGATCCAGATCGGATGCGTGTTTGCCGAAATAAAATCTCGAAGCGGATTCTATACCGTATATGCCATCTCCATACTCAATGATATTTACGTATATCTCGAAGATCCTTTTTTTACTTAAATTCTTCTCAAGTTTAATAACTATTGGAACTTCCAATACTTTTCTCAATAATGAACGCCTTTCGGAGAAAAAGAGATTCTTCGCTACCTGTTGAGTAATTGTTGAAGCGCCCCTTAAACTTCCTTTTTTAGAGAAAACTGATTTTGCTGATTCCCAGACTTGGGAAAAATCAAAACCGTTATGCTGGAAGAATGCATCATCTTCGGCAATCCTGACAGCGTATTTAAAATTTTGTGGAAGGTGTTTATATTGAACCCAGCGTCTGATCTTAACTGTTGGTTTATTGTTTTCTTTGTAGTATTCGTTTCTTTCTTTGATCATAGCGGTAGTGCTGGGATTCTTGAATTTCAGCCACTCGACATCCGGAGCGACAATAAAGGCTATAATTCCAGTAACAATAAAGAGTAAGATAACAAGAATAGTTAGCCTCATGAATACCTTCCAAATGGATATTTTACCCTCATCGTTACGAATCGAAAAGAGCCTTTTTAAAAAACCCTGTTTATCCTTATTGCTACTTTTTTTCTTTTTAGTTTTCTGTGTCATATCTTCACCCGGCGGATATATTAAGCTCTTTGTAAAAAAAGTCTATTAAATCCTGTAAATATACCCTTTAAGAAAGCCCATCAAAATAGTACAATAAAAGATTGTGCGTAAAATAATATGAATAAGAAACTGATAATAAAAGGAATCAAAGTTCATAACCTGAAGAATATCGATGTTGAGATTCCGCTTGGAAAAATCACGGTTGTTACCGGACTTAGCGGGAGCGGGAAAAGCAGTCTCTTATTTGATACTATATACGCGGAAAGCAGCAGACGATTTATTGAATCTATTGGTACATATAGCAGACAGTACCTTTTAAAACTACCTGTGCCTGATATACAATCAGCGGAGAACATCCCTCCTTCAATTGCCATCGGCTATAAACAGATATCAAGAGGCTCACGATCAACTGTAGGTACAAGCACTGAAATATATGATTATTTACGATTACTCTACGCTAAAGCATCTGAGACATGGTGCAGCCGGTGCAATATCCGCATTGAAACCGATTCTCCAACAGAAGTTAGCGATGATATTATTAGAAAGAATCAGGATCAAAATATTGTAATAGGATTCCGGCTTGGGGGGAAAGATGACATTGAGTCGAGGATAAATTATCTTATCAGGGATGGATTTCACAGAGTCCATGTAAACGGCAAGATTTATGATATGGCTGATGGTAGTAAAATAAGACCTGAAACCACACCAGAATCGCTTGTTATTGCAGACCGTGTCAAAGCTGTCGAAAAAAACAGCGCGCGTATTTCCGAAGCAGTGGAAATTTCTTACAGATATGGTGATGGGGAAGTTGCAATTATCAGTAAAATTGGTGAAGAGAAAAGATATTCTGAAAACCGTGTATGCCAGAATTGTGGTGATTCTTATCCTAAACCGACTCCGGTGATGTTCAGTTTCAATAATCCGAAGGGGGCATGCCCAAAATGCCGTGGATTCGGTGATATCATTGAATACGATATTAATAAGGTAGTTCCCGATCCATGGAAGACAATCTCAGAAGGCGCGATAAAACCACTGGAATTTAGCAGGTTCAGGCGATTCCGCTATGACTTTTTTAATGGATTGAAGAGGTACGGCATCTCGGCAGATAAGAAATGGCACGATTTAACAGAAGAAGAGAAGGATTTAATCTGGAACGGCTTGGATGATTTTGAAGGAATAGGAGAGATATTCAATATCCTTGAAAGGAAGAAATACAGGGTTGATGTGAGAGTCCTGCTGGCGAAATACAGGACATACAGGGAGTGTACTGAGTGCAGCGGAAGTAGGTTACAGAGAACGGCGATGAACTATCGGTTCGGAGGGAAGACTATTGCTGAAATAGTGAGAATGCCGCTGCATGATTTAAAAGATTTTTTTAGAGGATATAAAACCGGTAAAAACCTGAATAAGGTAGAAGCCGAGTTGATAGAACAGATTTACAGGCGGCTTAGTATTCTCTGTCGGGTTGGTGTAGGATATCTTGCGTTGAATAGAATGACGAGAACACTCAGCGGTGGTGAGTTGCAGAGGATTAACCTTACCAATGCAGTTGGAGCCAGGTTAACCGGGACACTTTATCTTATGGATGAACCGAGCATTGGGCTCCATGCTTCCGATGAAGAGGGGTTGCTGGAGATTATAAGAAACCTGAAGAATCTCGGGAATACCATTGTTATTGCAGAGCATTCGAAATCTATAATAGAGATTGCTGATAATATCATCGATCTTGGCCCACTTGCCGGGGAAAGCGGTGGTGAGATTACATTTTCAGGTCCATTAGAATCATTCAAGGAAGAATCTGATTCACTCACAGCTAAATTTATTACAGCAAGGATGGAAACAGAGGTGCCTGAGTTCAGAAGGTTAGATAAGCAGGGTGAAATCAGTATAAAAAACGCCAGAGCGCACAATCTAAAGGGAATAGATATAGATATCCCTTTGCACAGGTTTGTAACTGTCACAGGCCCCTCTGGAGCCGGTAAGAGTACGCTGATGCAGGAAATACTGGTTAAATATTGGAAATATAATTACTTGAATGAGCAATCACATGGTCGATCTGAATGCGACAAGATAACAGGATTAGATGATATCAGGGATATAGTTGAAATTACCGGTGGAGATATATCTTCATCACCCCGCGCGACAGTTGTAACTTATATGGGAGCTTTCCAGGAGATAAGGAATATTTTCGCAGGGCTTCGCTCGGCGAAACTTGATCTCGTCGAACCGAAACATTTTTCATTTAATACAAAAGCGGGTAGATGCCCTGAATGTGAGGGTAGGGGGAATATTATAATAGATATGCAATTTCTTCCTGAAGTTAACGTTACCTGTGAAGCTTGTAGTGGGACTCGTTTTAACAGGAAACCTTTAAAATATAGATACCAGGGGAAAAACATTGCGGAGATATTATCATTAACGACGGATGAAGCTTTGGATATATTTTCAAACCAACCTAAAATTACAAGACGGCTTAGCCTGTTGAAAGACCTGAACCTGTCATATCTGAAATTGGGACAGTCATTGGATACACTTTCCAGCGGTGAAGCAGCACGGTTGAAACTCGCAAGAATGATTGCGCGCGGTGAGATTCCGGAGAGGCTTTTTATCTTTGATGAGCCATCACTTGGGCTGCACCCGTATAATATTCGCAAACTTATTGCCGTGATTACACGCCTGATCGTAAACGGTGCCTCGGTGATATGTATTGACCATAACCTCGATATGATAAAATCATCCGATTATGTGATCGATTTAGGTCCGGGCGGCGGAGAACGGGGTGGAAGGATTGTTGCAGCAGGAACACCGGAGGAATTAATACAGAATCCGGATTCTATTACAGGGAAATTCTTATCGGATGTAATGCCTGATAAGAAGCCTGAGAAGCTCCCCCCAAAACCGCTTACAAAGGCATATTAGTAAGCCAATTGTTAAAAAGACTAAAAATATTACCGCTTATCTTTAAAGTCTGAAGACTTATGTTAGAATCCTGTGGAATGAAAAATTTGTGAGGAGAGCTATAAATGGAAAAAATAATTCCGTCAAAAAGGACCGAAAATATAACATACGCCATTAGAGATGTTGTGGTCGTTGCAAATAAACTTAAGGCCGAAGGAAAAAAGATTCTTCATCTTAACATCGGTGACCCAAATATTTTTGATTTTGATACACCCCAGCACATGAAAGAAGCAGTGCTGAAAGCTATGAAAGATGGTTATAATGGGTATTCACCGGCTAATGGTATCCCGGAAGCATTAGAATCAATACGTCATGAAGCTGAAAGAAAAGGGATCACAAAGATCAACGAGATATTCATCTCGACCGGTGCATCGGAAGCAATTGAACTTTGCCTTACAGGACTGCTGGACAGGGGAGATAACGTTCTGTTACCTAATCCAGGTTATCCACTTTACACTGCTGTCACAGCAAAACTGGAGACCGAGGGACGCCCATATTACCTTGATGAGAGTAATGAGTGGCAGATCGATGTTGACGAGCTTGAAAAGTTGATCGATAAAAAAACAAAAGGTATTGTTGTTATCAATCCGAATAATCCGACCGGTGGTTTATATACTAAAGAGACTTTGCTTAAAGTTATAGAAGTCGCAAGGAGACATA
>JAFGBY010000040.1 GCA_016932915.1 Acidobacteriota bacterium
TCATCTTTCGTAATGAATGGACACCAGGAATATTTACCCTCCACATTAATCGGAACTGGCAACAATTCAGGTTCTTGAAATATTCCATTCTGTAACCTGGCTCTAAAAATACAATTCCCATTTTTATAAGCCTCGTTATGTCCCACATAATAGAGTGAACCATCAGAAGTAACAGTTGGCCGGCTTTCATGTTCATCAGTATTTATAACTGAACCAATACTCTCCGGGATACTCCAACCCTGTTCTGTCTTATTCACATACCAGATATTCAAATCATTTCTTGATTCACCATTTTCTTTCAATGGCCTGTCTGAAGCAAAATAAATTCTGTTACCGTCATAGGTAAAGCATGGTGACCCATCGGAATATTGTCCCGAAAATGGAGCTACCTGTGGTTTTGACCATACTCCTTTTTCAATTTTTGAATAAAGTATCACCTGGGGAGCTCTTGCTTGAAGAGGAGCAAGGAATACTGACCAATATACTTCTTTCCCGTCAGGTGAAAATGCTGGAGCGCTGTGTTGATGATGCCTGGTAGTTATTATTCCCGGTGCAAAATATTCTGGAGTATCTTTTGGCAGCTTTTGCCCTAGATAAGGCCCTTTCAGGACTGTCGTATTTTCATCAAAACTTAAGAAAATAATCGTCAATGTTATAAAAATCAGGATGTAAAATATTTTTTTCATTCTTTTTCCTCACCAGATAAGAATTTATAATCTTGATCGGCATACGGTTAAAATTAGAAACTTAGCGGGATACCGATGAGGAACTTGATTCCAGCATCGCCTTCACGGTTGATTGTGAAACGCAGTCCTACATCAACCGGAACCCAGAACAACGCTTTTATCTCAGCATGTATCTCAGCGCCGATTGAATATTGCATGTCTGCGTCTTCCGGGAAAACAGCTTCTACAAACAACGAGCCAAAAACATCTTCTATGTAGACATTCGGATTCCAGAATCCCTTACGCACATGCCAGAGCAGCTTCGTGTACTCGGCGGATAGCATGATGCCATTTACCGCCATCGGCGGATAGTCATAACCGCGTATGTTATCAAAGGTGACGTATGGATTGTCGGGGTCGTAATATGTCTCACCGTAGAGTTCGACCCTGCTCTCTTCGAAGAGTTTTGCGAGGTAAAACTGGCCATGGATACCAGTCCGTTCGATATCGGACCACATGTCGTTCCGCTCGAACGGTACAGCAATATACGCATAACCCTGTAATTGAGGCCATTTGAAATCTACATATAGATAAGGCTCCAGTTCGAACCGATCTACGAAGTCTTCGATTTTATCGAATCCCATCCCGACATAGATATTGCCGATACCGTTTTTAATGCTACGTCGGAGCGGCAGCTGGAAGCTGATACCCATACGCTCCTCATCGAAATTTTTGTAGCTGAAAGAAAGGGATATCGGCGAGAAGATCAGCGTAGTAAAAGAGGCGTCGTACTTGAATTCCGAATCGTCATAATCCCAGTAAATGCCAGCCTGATAGAAATTTTCTTCCAGCGCGTCCTGCTCGCGGTAACCCAGGCCGATCAAAGGACGGTTGTCCTCTATTTTGCCCAAAACTACAGGCAACACCCCGGGCAACATCGTCCGGACATTATCCATATACGATCCGTGGGTGATCTTAAGGTCAGGATTATAAATATCCGGTTTGCCAAAGGGATTATTTTCCACCGCCATTGAAGAAGGATCATCCTTAATATCTTTCGATGAGGTTTCGAGAGTGAAGGGATTCCCCTCACCCTCCACTTTTTTAGAGTAAATATCATAGCCGCCGGAGTTTATAGAAAGAAAATAGAGTATGGAATTCTTATAATCAATCGTCGGTACAAATGCGAATCCACCCTCGGTAAGGCTGCTAACCTGTTCATTATTAAAATTGTATCTATAAATGCCATACTGCTTGCCGTGATTCATAGCGAATATGAAAGAATTGCCGTCAGGCGAGAGTTCCGGGCTGATCTCACTGTAAGGTGTATCGACCAATGGTTTTACATATCCTGTTTCCTTATTGATTGAATAAATGCTGAAGTTCCTCCATTCACTCTTCGCGCTGACAAGGTATCCGTCTTTATAAATAAGTAAATCATCTATCAGCAGGCCGAACTTGCCAACTTCATGCGCCTCTTCCAACTCAATGTTGTATTCCATAAGTTTCGAACCGAAGCTATATTTCCTATCGAGGGAATAAATTATATTCCCTTTACCATCGGGGGCGAATGACCTAATCTCATCATTAAAAAGGTATCTCGTTTCCCCTATACTAAGATTAAATTCATACAGGCTGCTCTGATATCCATATCCCAGGTTGGATGCTACCGTGTACCCCTTTTCCAGATCAAGGACGGCGTAATAAAGTTTGCCGTCGTTGAAATGCATCCTGCATTTTATCGGCGCTGTTTGTGAGACAAGGATTTTTTCTTCGCCACTTACAGGATCACGGCGAACGATCTCGTAAATCCACTCCGATTCGAACGCCGCGGTTTTGATCGGATACCTGCGGACATAATAAACAAATCCATCATTGAATTTCAAATCACTGATATACCATCCCTGGCCGGTCATCCTCTCGCCGTCTATTTTATAATCAGCAAGCCTTATCTTTTCGTATTCCTCCCATTCCTTCCAGAGTTGATTGGAATTCTTCCCGTATATCTCATGGAGGAAAACATCCAGCCCCAGCCCCGGCAGGGCTGGCGAGATATAGGCATTCACCCTGCGTCCGTACATTGCATAAAGTTCCTCTAGCTTTTCCTCGCCGTATGTTTTGACGAGATACTGTGTAAACTCGCCGCCGAACAGGTATATACCGGAATAATCGGGGAACTGCATCGGCGCATAAGTCGCCTCATCGATCGCTGGGAATTTGCCCTCGTTGATTCGTGACGCGATCACGGCGTCATATCGCCCATCATTCAGCCTGCCGGAATACGGCGAATAGCGGGACTCGGAATAGACGGTTATGCCCTCAATAATCCATCCCGGCGAGAGGATATTCGAGTTCAGCGGATCGCCGAGCAGGTCAACCAGGAATTTGTTGAATCCGGTGGTTTTACGCAGGTGGAGCATATGGACATATTCATGTATGCCGACCGAAGCAAACCAGTTCTCGCTGTAGGATATCTCATCGGTCGCTGATGGAGGATAAGAATAGAGATTTATTTTATAAAAAATCGGGTCGGTGATGCCATTCGAGATGCTGCCGAAATCGTTCAAAATAAAAGGAAGGTGCAGCAACTCGTTACCCAGCAGGCTCTCATACGCCGGACGGTAATATTCCAGAGTGTACAGAAGTTCTTTCGCTCTAGCCTCATGTGGATACTGATAAAAAACTGTGAAATGATCAGTCTTAAGAGTTTTCCACGCCTCCGCTCCGGCAAACGGTATATAAAACATAATTACCGCAAGTATAAACCAGCCTGCTTTATTTGCTCTTCGCATTTTTCCCTCGTCATCCAATATGATGCAAAAGATTATATACTATTCGTGCCTTTAGTTAAGAGACTTAATTTAAAAAGTCAGTTCCGCAGAAACGGATTAAACCGCTGTAGCTTGAAGCGAAAGAGTAAATCGGAGCCTACCCCGGACATGCCTGCACTGAACATGAAGGAGTAATCAGGTGTCTGAAAAAAGTAAGTCATTCCCACGAAAGCGGGAATCTTCATTTTCCTATTTTAAATAGATGTAATCGTAAAATATAATACA
>JAFGBY010000041.1 GCA_016932915.1 Acidobacteriota bacterium
AACAATTACTATATCAGAATAAAAAGGGGGATAACCATGGAATACAAAGCATTTTCTGAAGATGCACAAGTTATCGGAGAAGGAATACTAACTTTCATCAATGCTTTTGGTCAGCGTGATCTTGCATTGAAGATTTTGTCAAAACATGGTATTGACGATGTACAGAATGGTAAGTGGTATCCACAACAGAACTATTTAAATGCAATGAAAGAATTGGAACAGCTTATCGGCGCTTTAATGTTAACTAAAATAGGGACGAAAGCTGTCGTTACAGTACAACTTGAAAAAGCTGGTAATATATTTGATTTCTTTAGTAAAGTCGGTGCTTCTTACAATATGAATCATAAAGGTGACACACAATCGTACTACAAGATTATTGAAAAAGGTGATGATTATTTTATCTTGGAAACAAATAATCCTTACCCTGACAGTTTTGATCGTGGTTTATATGAAGGCTTTGCTCGACAATTTCACTCTGGTGCTAAAGTATCGACAACAAATAAAGAAATAGATATAAGACAATATAAAATAAGATGGTAGGACAAAAAAGGTTCTTCAAGAATCTTTTAAATAGCATGTAAAATGATACCCGTTCTGACGGGTATTATTTTTTAGATATATAATTTTCAAATTATTCATCTCGCTATTCTTTGTGCCTGGATTAATTATTTTTAAATATGATATTTCTATGATTCTATGATATCTTATTTTAAAAGTACTTTAAGATGTTTAGATACCTTCTTTTTACTTTTATTAGGAGAAAATGGTTCTTCGCAGCCATAGGGCTGATGTGCCTCATAGCGCTTACACCACCCCTTACAGGCCTTACGTCGAAAAGTATGGCTGTATTAGGTATCACGACTATGGCAATCATACTTTTTGTGAGCTCAGTTATTCCCTTACCTGCAACCGCTCTTCTTATTGCGTTTTTTCTTGTTTTATTCCAAGTAGACAGCCCAAACAACATCGCCATGACCTTCACCGGTGATGCGATGTTTTTTATCCTGGGAATACTGTTGATTTCAAATGTACTAATTGATTTGCGTATTGACCGCCGTCTATCTCGTCTGCTGCTTCGTTTTACAGGATATAATGTAAAAAAACTGACTCTTGGAATAATGATCCTCTGCGCTTTTCTTGGGGCAACAATAGGTGAACATACTGCTGCTGCCCTACTCTTTCCAGTAGTTCTCTCCCTGCTTGCCCTTGCAAAGGAAAATCCGACTGAGCAGGGAAAACTTGCAAAATTAATGCTCTTTGCTCTAGCGTATAGCGCTATGATTGGCGGGATGGCAACACCTTCCGGGGGAGCAAGAAATCCGCTTATGATAGAGTATCTCTTCAAACTTGGAGAAATTAAAGTATCTTATCTTCAGTGGATGATAATGGTTTTACCAGTTGCTGTTATATTAATACCTGTTATGTATTTTATTATCCGCTTTTCCTTCCCTGTTAAAATTACGGAGCTCCAACCTGATACATCAGTCGGTAAAGCTACAGGACGTTTAACAGCATCTTATAAAATGGAAGGCAGTGAACGTCTCGCAATCGGTATATTCTGCTTTATATTGTTCCTGTGGATATTCTTCTCGGATAAACTCGGGATGGGAATTACAGCTCTGCTGGGTGTCCTGATATATATCCTTACCGGGCTTGCCCGCTGGAGCAATATCAGTTCAAGGACAAACTGGGGTATAATTTTGATCTATGCCAGTTCACTTGCTCTCGGACTTGCGATGAAAGAATCTGGGCTAACAACATGGTTTGCCGATAGCTTTATTGCTTTTCTAAATTCTCATCACCTAACATCAAAACCGCTGATTATCTCCACGGTAGCTGCTGTATCCGCATTAACAAGCAATATACTTTCCCATGGCCCCACTGTAGCTGTTACAGGGCCGGTGTTCCTAAAACTTGCTGAAGTATCTCAGATGAATATGCTTGTCGTTGGAATGATTAATGCCATTGCTTCGTCTTTCGGTTTCCTGACAATCATTGCTGCGCCTGCCAATTCATTGATATTTACAAGTGGTTATATAAAAACATCGGATTATCTAAAAGTTGGTTTGTTATGTACACTTGTTATTCTGATTGTTACAGTTATTTTTTCACTTTTTTACTGGAATATTATAGGATATATAATGTAAACAATTATCAGAGGAGTTATTGAAATGTCTAGTGCAGGAGAAAAATACCAATGCACAAAATGCGGTAACACAGTTGAAGTAAAAACAGGTGGAAGCGGAACGTTAGCATGTTGCGGTGTTCCTATGCAGAAAATATAGGCATTTTGTTCGTATCTAAAACAAAATTTAATCTTTTACGTTTTAAAAGAAGACTTCTGATAGAGACGAGGTAAAGAATGAAAAAAATAGCAAAAAAAATATTACTGACACTTACTATATTTTCTCTTTTTATTATGATCTCCTGTGATGACTTTCCAGCATTCGAAGGATCCTATTATGGTACACTGACTAAAGTACTGCATCCATCCGATGACTTCCCTGAAGAAACAACATGTAACGTTGAAATTACAAGAAGTTTCAAAGATATCACCATTATTTATACCTACGAAAACCGATACTTTTCATTAACAGGGACAATTGATAAACAGGGTAATTTTATTGTCGAAAATACCTTGATATACAACGGGGTGACAATTGTTACTCAAGATAGCGGAACAATCACATATTCTACAGGAAAATATATTTCTACCCTAACCGAGTCTAATGATGGCGTTGAGATAATGAGACTTGAGTTGGATTTACAGAAGCTTTTTGATTAGTCTTCTTTTTTAATCATTTTAAGCGGATCAAGCAAAGTTTTAAGTTCTTCCTCGGGAAGAACTTTTTCTTTTTTTGCGACATCTAGAATCGATTTATCTTCAATGTACGCTTTCTTGGCAATTTCCGCAGCTCGGTCATACCCTATCACAGGTGTAAGAGATGTAGCCAGGGCAAGCGAATTCTCAATATATTCTTTAATCTTCTTTTCATTAGTTTTAATACCCAATAGTGATTTCTCTACAAAGCCTGTGACAGAGTTAGCGAGAAGTTCAATCGATTCGATAATTGTATCTATTATCAGCGGCATCATAACATTGAGTTCAAATCGCCCTGAAGCCGCAGCGATAGAAACCGTAAGATCATTTCCCATTACTCTTGCAGCTACTTGAAGTACTGATTCTTCCATCACAGGATTTACCTTACCGGGCATAATTGATGAACCCGGTTGCACTGCAGGCAGTATAATTTCACCAAAACCTGCGCGTGGACCGGAACCCATAATTCTGATATCCTCCACAATTTTTGTAAGTGAAATTGCTAAAGCCTTTAAAGCGTTGCTGAGTTCAACCACTCCTTCTTTTGCAGCCTGCGCCTCAAAGTGATTCCTTGCTTCGTAAAGAGAATAACCGGTTTTTTTATTTATCAATTCTATTACTTTTCCAGCAAATCTCCTGTCTGTATTTATCCCTGTTCCAATTGCTGTTCCACCTAGCGGAAGTTCAGACAGGATATTTTCAACTGCTTCCAAGTTTTTAATCCTTTTCTCGATCTGCGCCCTGTATCCACTGAATTCCTGGCTGAGATACATTGGAACTGCATCCTGCAGGTGTGTCCTGCCAATTTTTACTATCCCCTTGAACTCTTGTTCTTTCTGCTCGATAGCTTTCAGAGTTAAATACAACGAAGGAAATAGTTTTTCTCTAAGCAATTTTATTAAGGTGATGTGCATTGCGGTAGGTATTATATCATTACTGGATTGCCCGAGATTAACATGATCATTCGGATGAACGGGATGCTTCGTTCCTTTTTTACTACCAAGTATTTCATTTGCCCTGTTCGACAGAACTTCGTTCATATTCATATTAGTTGAAGTACCGGAACCGGTTTGATATACATCGAGGATGAATTGCTCCAATAATCCACCTGATTCAATCTCTTTAGCAGCTTTTATAATTGCATCAGCTTTTTCTGTTTCCAGGAGTCCTAATTCGGCATTTGAAGCTGCTGCGGTTTCTTTGATAAGTGCGAGTGTTTTTATAAAAACATCAGGAATCCTGTTTCCACTGACATTAAAGTTCTCCGAAGCTCTGAGAGTTTGTATTCCATAATAAGCTTCACCGGGGACTTCTCTTTCCCCGATTGAGTCTTTTTCAATTCTGAAATTTATTTTATCCATAATTTGATGCACCTGTATGCTTCCATATTTTAATTACGGATAAGGTCTTTTTTTAATCCTGATCGGATCCAACAGGATTTAATAGTATGGACTGTTTAAAAATCTGTTCTAATTATATCTTGTTATCAGATACCGCCTGCATTCTGAACGGTTTTAATATTGTCCTGCTTATAGATGTAATTAATTATGCCATTCAATGTAACTTCAGTTCCCAGGAACCTGGCCTGTGTATTGATTTTTAGGCTTTCGATATCTTTGTAAATTGCCTGTAATTCCATTCGACGTCTGACATCATTGCGTTTATCAAGCTCATCCACCAGTTTGCCTACATGCATCCTTTGAGAATTATCTTTATCATCTATATATTTTTTAATCTCATCAATAATCATCTGATTATTTATCCCTGCCGCTTTTTCACCACCGGCATCAGCAATAGATGAACCAAAGCTTATCTTAAAGCCATCATCATTTAGTACGACAGTAGTACGCAATACAGAAAGAACAAGGAAGAACGCTACCAGGACAATAGCTGCTTTACCTAATAACGGGATCCTCCGCAAACTAAAACCTGAATCCTGTGAACTTATATTGTTATATATAGCTGCCCTATCCAGATAAAAATCCGGTGCTTCAAAATCTTTGAACTCATTAAAGAAAAAACGGAGGTTTTTCAGCTCTTCGACTTTATGCTCTAACACATCGGAATTCTTAATCTCTTTTTCGAATTCTTTTTTTTCAGTCTTTGTCATTTCACCATAAAGATAATCAATTATTTTCTCTTTATATGCTTTTTTCATATTTCACCTCCCTGGTATTGGCGGCTAATTTCTTTTTTTAAATTCTCTAATGCAGTATATAACCGTGATTTAACTGTACTGATCGGGATACCGGTAGACTCACTGATTTCATCAAAAGTCATTCCACTGAACTCTTTTAAGATCAATACATGTTTCTGTATCTTAGGTAACTTTTTAATCGCAGATTGAACTGCATTTATTCTATTTATATTTTCCATCTTATCTTCTACCGATTCCTCACTATCAGTTCTTAAACCCTCCATGACAAAATCATCAGTGCTTACTTCCCGATAACGTAGCTGCTTTCTCTGATAATCAATCACTGTATTAGTCGCAACCCTGTATAACCATGTTTTAAAACTGCTGTCATAATTAAACTTTTGAAGTTTATTAAATAACTTAATAAATATTTCCTGTGTACAATCTTCAGCAGCTTCCCGGTTTAAAAGGTACCGGTACGCCAGGTTGAATATTGGTTTTTCCCATCTCTGAATGAGTACTTCGAAGGCATACCTATTCCCTTTGCAGATACTTCTACAAAGATTTTCATCGTTATATGTCAATATTTCCTGCATCACATTTTAGACGAAAAAAAAAGCCCTAAAGTCGATTTATTTCTACGCTTTTCAATGATTCTGTTTCTTGACGCATTTTATAAGTTCTGTTAATATAAATTTCTCATAATGTTAAACTTATGCAACGTTAAATCAAGACTTGGAAAGTGCTAATCGGTAAATTCTGAAGATATTTTTAGTATTAATTGTGTTAAACTATATAGAAAAGCAACAAGTAATTATTCAGCATCGGTTATTTGACGTTTTTATTCCAGAGATGAAAACAGTCATCTGGGAGGTCAAAGTTGGTAGAAGATAAAAAATATAATGAGTTCGAGCCTTATGAAGAGGTCGAAGAATCGGTTAAGCTTCTCACTGAATTACTCAACTGGGTCGAAGGCGCGCCGTTGAGGACTTCTCTCTCTGAAAAAATCAGCGATATTAAACAAAAAGAATCGATCTCAAAAGAGAGATCGTTTCATCTAACCGATTCCGAATCTGATGTAAGTGCGGTTTACGAACCTGTTCTTGAACCGACCTCATATGAAGAAGTTTCAGAAGAGATGCCGGAAGAAATGGAACCTGTTCTTCCAGAGGAAGAGAGTGAACTTCTTGATTCTCCCATCCCAGATGAGGTGGAACACCCGGATAAAATTAGAGCCTGGGCGCCGGAAAAACAACCTTCTGATGTTATAACAGACCTTGATTCGCAACAGGCTTATGTTGATTCTATAAGTACACAGGCATCATCCTTCGAAGATACATCACCCGGAACTAAGACTCTTCAAGATATTGAGGAAGAAGAATCATTTGAAGACACTTCCCAGGAAACATCCAGCCTTGATGATATGATGATAATAGAAGAAACCGAACCTGAAGAACCTTTATCCGCAGGAGCGGTGCCTGATACAAGTGAAGATAAATTATCTGAAGTCGAAATTGAATCAGACGAGACGAAAGCGGAAATTGAAACCGAATCAGAAGAAGAAACAGCTGTAGAACCCATTGTTGAAGATTCTGAAATCCCTGAATACGTGCAAGATATGGCTTTTGCTCCAGCTTTCGAAGAAAAAGATTTTGAGCTTTCATCACCTGACATTTCAGAGGAAGGCGAAAACCAACTGAGTTATGTACCTGATGAAGATGCAATCCCTGAACCTCCAGAGCCTCTACCAAATATTTCCCTGATGAAAGATGAAGGAGAGGCAGAGGAAGAAACCGAGAGTGAATCTCTATTCCTTGATATTCCTCCAATAGAAGAAATGCCTTCTGAGCAAGAAGAGGAATACGTTATTGAAGAATCGGATACCAACCTTGAATCATTCAAAGAAGCCGGAATGCTGGTTGAGACTTCTGACCAGGAAATATCAGACATAACCGATGAACCCTTCTTACACGAAGAAGATGAGGAGTCTTATGATGAGATCCCAGCATCTGAAGCTATACATGAAGAGGAATCAATAATTGAGGATATGGACGGTAAAGTCTATCCGATGGATGATAGATATAGAGACACAAATGAAATGCAATCAATATCGGTTGCTGAAGATGAAGAGATGATTAAATCTCCGGTTGAGGAAGAGCTTGAAGAACCTCCTCTCCCGGATTTCAAAGAACAAGGAGACGAAGAGGAATCACCTGAAGATAAACATCTTGATGAAGACTTATCCGAAACTGAAGAGCAACCTGCTTCTGAGATTGTGCTGGATAAAGGTGAACCTGAAGTTGAACCGGAATATACAGACTTCCCTCCCCCAATTGAATCTCTTCAACCTGAACTTCCAGAACCTGAGTTTGACAAAGAAGAAGAGGAAGAAATCGAGACATTACAAGAAGTTGACAAACTCGAGGAAACTGGAGATGAACTAGCTGGGCCTGTAGAGCTTGAAATGCCGCCTATACCGCCAACTGAGCTTCCAAAACCTCTTACTGTTGAAGATAAAGCTCCTCCGCCACCCTTGGATGAAGAAATGACAGATGATCAGAAGGAAGCCCTGCTTGAATATGAAGAGATGTTGAAAAAAGCAAAAAATGATGCTGAAGAATTTATTTCAGATAAAACAGGGGCATCCAAATCCTTCGAAATGTCACCAGGCGTTCCTTTAGAAACTCCCTCAATGACGGAAACGCCTGAAACCTCTATACAACAAACATCTGAACCAATCCCTCTAACGATGCCGCTTTCTGATTCGGAAGAAAAATTACCGGATAGTCGCCCATCAAAAGAAGATGGCGAGTCAACAGTACAACCGATTGCTAAAGAAAAGATATCAGATCTCCAATACAAATCAGTACCATTGGATAACAAAGATAAAGAACAGCCCGGCGAATCGGTAAATTCATTCAAAGGTTTTCTCTCAAAGATAAAGAAGAAAAAGGAGGGAGGAGATAAGCAGTGAGCAAGATATTTGCGATTGCAAGCCAAAAAGGTGGAGTAGGAAAAACGACATCAGCGATCAATCTTGCCGGAGCTTTTTCACTCCGTGGTAAAAAAGTATTAATAATAGATATGGATCCACAGGGTGGAGTTGTTTTCGGTCTCGGTTTAAAAAAAGAAAGCATAATGGGTGGAGTATATGACATTTTTAAAGAAAACAGGAATGCCGCGGATATAGTCCATCTGACATCAATAAATAATTTGGATCTAATTCCTTTTGGTTCATTCTCCCTGCCCGATCAAAATAAAATATATAAAAATACAGACGGCGAGAATTCACATTTCTTAAACCAAATAAGGGAAATCTCAAAAAAGTATGATTTCATACTTATAGACTGCCCTCCTGGTTCAGGGCCATTAACTAAAACAGCACTTGAAATAGCAGATTCCTTGATTATCCCTCTTCAATGTGAACCACTTGCACTTAAGACACTTCCGCAGCTTTTAAAACTGATAAAGACTATAAAATCAGTTAATGCCAGTTTAAAACTGGAAGGCATTCTGCTCACCCAGTATGAGAGATCTTCGCCCATTTCAAAAGAGGTTTTACAGCAGGTAGTAAATCATTTCCCTGAAAACACTGTTATTGAAGTTATTATCCCATTTGATGATGGTTTCTCGGTAAGCTATAAGATCGGAAAACCATTAACGCTCAGTGAAACGCCAATACCTGGGGCATCTGCTTATAAACTACTTGCAGATGAAATAATTAATGGTGAAATAACCAAGAACTGAGTTTATTAATGTAATTGTATTTCAGAGGCATACCATGTCAGAATCAAATATGGAAAAAATTATCATCCTTGAAAATAAACGATATAAAATCAATAAACCGGAATTAACAATTGGCCGTGGAAAAGAGTGCGATATTAGACTTAACGATGATAAAATTTCCAGGCTCCATGCAAGAATACTCACTTTAAAAAATGATATTTATATTGAGGATAACGGAAGTAGTAACGGAACCTATCTCAACAATAAATTGATAACCGGTAAAAAGAAAATTAAGGTTGGAGACATCATTCAGCTGGGTTCTTTTGTCCTTAAAGTAGATTTTGAAGTACCAACGAAACAATATCCAGCACTTGATCCGGAATTATTAAAAAAAGAAGGCTTTTCATGCCCTCATTGTAAAAAACATGTAAGCAAAGATGTTAAATATTGTGTATTCTGTGGTAAACCTGTAAAAGAACTCGAATTTCAATCTACTGTCCCTTGCCCTAAATGCGGTAAACCGATTGCGCCAACAACAGATAAATGCCCGTTCTGTGGAATCGAGTTATCTGAAGAGACTTATGAACTTGACCTCTCCGAAATCACACCAGTTTATATAACTGCAAAAAAGAAGAAAAAAGATATAAAAATACAGGAAAAACCAATTGCGAGTGATATTGAGACTGAAGTACTATCACTTGGTGATGACAGTAAAAAACTCCGTATTCGCAGTATTGCTCCGGGAAATCCAGCCGGATTCTGGGTAAGAACATTCGCAATACTACTTGATGCCATCTTTTTCAGCATTCTCCAGGCTATCTTTGTAATAGTACCTGCTTATTTCTACTTCACAAAAAAATTTGGTATCCCTGATTTTTCTCACCCTATCAAACTTTATGATAAATTTATCCAGTTCGGAAATAATGCATATATTATCATCAGTATCGGTTTCTTTATCATCGCCCTACTCTATTTCCCAATTTCATGGGCAACTAAAGGCACAACACCCGGTAAAGCAATTTTGAAACTTTATATTTTTAGAAATTCGACAGCAACGACACCACTTAGCTTCATTTCAGCTTTAATCAGGTTCGTCTCATACATCTTCAGTATGATTCTTTTTATAGGTTTCATTATGATCGCATTTAGAAAAGATAAAAGAGGATTACACGACCTTATCGCAAGTACCGTGGTATACCATAAGATGAAATGAGAACCGTTGATATGCCTTCAAAATTTCAACCCGTGTATAGAGACTCAATAGATAAACTTGAACGTTTATTGGAAAAAACCGGTTTTACCACAGATCCAATTATTTTTCCCCAGCTGAAGAACACACATTTTTATCACAAGTTCAGAAAAAAATTATACAGCGCACATTTGTTGGATACTGTTGCCGGAATTAGTGATGTATTCGATAAAATAAATGGAAAGTATAAATTGCTATATTCCGGTTTCTGGTCTGTTTTCCCTGTTCTTTTCGCGGTTGAAACCTACGATAATATAAAAGATAACTTCAGGGATTTAATTATAAAATATAATCGCGATATATTTGAACTCCGCCCATACACGGCAAAATGCACATTTCATATCACGATATGGCCGAAAGTTGAAATACAATCCCATCCAAACGGTATTCTATTGATACTTTCGGAAGCAGATATTTCTGAAGAGTCAATTGCAGAACATAAAAAGATATGGAATAAATTGGATGGTTACGATAAATTCGGTGTAATGCCCCCGCTTTTTGCTAATATAAAAACCGGGAAAGTTATATCGCCATTCACCAGGACAAGGTTAAATAAATACCCTCCCTCGATCTCAAGTATTGAGGAAGCACTAACAAAATAATTTTTTCAGGAGGAACTATGCGAACAACTCCAAGAATATCAACATTAAGACTGTTCATTTATATAGGCCTTTTACTCTCATTTTCTATACAACTTTCGGCAGCGAATATTGTAGAACCAAATAAAGAATTTTTTGAATTAGGCAATGGTTTGAAAGTTGTACTGAAACCTGATAAAAGTATGAAACTAGTCAGCATCAGCTCTGCTTTTAAATTCGGCGCCGCTCATGATGTTAAAGGCAAAGACGGTCTTGCGCATTTCACCTTTATGGTTGCAGACCGGGTGATTAAAAATACATATGCATCTGCTTATGCGACAATTCTGGAAAAAAGCGGGACAAGTTATACTCCCGAATTCGGACGAGAAACCGCAATTTTTACTACAACATGTACTGCTGAAGATATTCCAAGTGTTCTTTCACTAGAAGCTGAGAGAATGAGTATAAACCTATTCGATCCTGCTGAATTCGACGCAGTTAAACGACTTAAAATGTCTGAATTTATAAAAGGAACCTATGATGAACTGCTATTCAAGCTCCATAATGTTGTGATAAAAATGCCTTTGGTCACTAACTGGGAGTATTTTCACATTTTTGCAGGTATTCAGCGCGATATTCAAATTGCTCGTATACAGGATATTGAGAGATTCCTCACCAGATATTATTCCGCTTCCAATGCAGCTCTTGTTATAAGAGGGCCCATCGATCCGGTTGCTCTGAGGAAAACCATTGAAGAAAAATTCTCAATACTTCCTGTTAGTAATCTCTTTCCTCTTGAGAACCTTAGCTTTACTGTTGGCCCGATTCCTCGTTGGTATGGGTACCCTGATCTTCGTTTGAAATTTCCTGCAATAGTTTTTACATACCCAATCACTCCCATAACTCACAAGGATTACCCTGCGCTAATGGTTCTTAACCATCTTCTATTTGAAGGCAAAGCATCATTCCTTGGAGAATACGCTGTTAAATCTAATAGTGTCCTTGAATATTATACTGACATGTCAGATTACAGGGGTGCTAATTACCTCGGAGCTATATTCACTATCAGAGATGCCGCTTATAATGATATTTTAACAGACCGTGTTAAAACAGAAACTGAGAGGATATCAACTGGGAAATTCTCAAATAATACATTATCAGTTGCCAAGAAAGCTGCTCTGAAGAAATTTACCGACAGTTTAAAAAACTATGAATATACACCGAATATGTCACGACTTGCCTTGATACTTGAAACACCAGCGAACATAAATAAGCTGTACGATAATCTTAACAAGGTCACAAAAGCAGAGGTTATGGAAGCTGCTAAATTATATCTGGCGGAGAATAACAGGCATATAATATATTGTGATATTAATATTAAATAACTGTTGATTTTTAATAGGTAATGGTTATTATAAGTCCTTCAAATCTGTAAAGAGGTGATTGCAATGGCATGTGTATGCGATATATGTGGAAAGAGACCGATGACTGGAAATAATGTTAGTCATGCTCATAATCTGACAAAAAGAAGATTTAATCCTAATCTTCAAACTGTGCGCGCAGAAGGATTCGGAAGAAAAAAGAAAATCAGAGTTTGTACCGAATGTATAAAAAGTGGAAGAATACAGAAACCTGTAAAAGCCACCAAAAGCTAATCCTTAACAGCGTAAAATAAATTTACTATGCCGCCGGTCATCCGGCGGTTATTTATTTGTTTAAAACCAGCCTCCGAAAGGCTTTTATCGAGAGAAATCTCTTTTTCAAACCTGTTGACCGAATTTGGTAGGTAATGATAAGCGCTTCTATCTCGCGAAACCAGCTTGCCAATTCTCGGAAGAATACCGTTGAAATAAATCCTGTACATAAGCCCGAACAAACCCTTTTGCGGTAGTGAAAACTCCAGGATTATAAGTTCTCCTTCCCTTTTCAATATTCTGTGAAATTCATGCAGCGCTTTATCGACATCGGCAATATTTCGTATTCCAAAAGCTACCATCACACCGGAAACAGCTTTATTTTTCAACGGAATTTCGAGTGCATCTGCAAGAAGAGGACATATATGCTGCGCATTTTTTTTCTTATTTGATTTGGATTTACATATTTTAAGCATCTCCTCTGAAGCATCTATCACAAGCACTTTCCCCATGTATTTTTTCTTTTTTAGGAGAGTGAATGAAAGATCTCCAGTACCACCGCATATATCAGCTATTACAGATTCGTTTGTTAAATTTCTAAACGAACTAACGGCTCGTTTTCTCCAGTAGATATCTGTTCCGAGGCTTAACAAATGGTTCAGGAAATCGTATTTGGGGGCTATCGTGTCAAACATCTCCCTGTTAATACGGAAATGCTTATTAACCTCTTCGGATTTTAAATTTTTCACCGCTGTTCTTACCGAATATCTCCCCAGGGTGGTTGGAGTTTGTGTTCTATTGAGAGAATATTTAATATCTTAGCAATGATAAAATCGACCAGGTCTTCCATGCTGGATGGTTTATTATAAAAAGCCGGCATCGCTGGAAGAATCGTAGCTCCTGCATTCTTCAATTTCAGCATATTCTCGAGATGAATTGCTGATAATGGAGTCTCTCGAGCCACGACGACCAATTTTTTTTCTTCCTTGAGGATAACATCAGCTGATCGGTTTATTAAGGTATCCGCTCTCCCTGATGCAACGGCCGAAAGTGTCCCCATTGAACAGGGTATTATAATCATACCCTGGTAATTCGCAGTTCCACTTGCAGGAGGTGCGAATAAATCCCTATTATCAAAAACTCTTATCTTTGAGGAATCCGGGATTATCTTGTACTTTTTCTCTGAATATTTTATAAGATTGTCTAATGAAAACTTAAACCCTAGTTCGTAAGAAAATACCTGCTCACCATGTTCAGTGAGAACTACATCAAGGTTAAATCCTCTTTGAGCAAATATTGAAATCAACCTGACAGCGTAAATAGAACCGCTCGCCCCGGTGATACCAATAAGAAAAGGTTTTTCTTTCTCCATCCTTTACCTCAATAGGTAACAGGTTATCACACCAAGGAGAAAAATAACACTTATCACTGAATTACCCTGGAAGAATGCCCGTTCGATCGATTCATCATTGGTATGATCGACAACCACATGTTGATATATCAACATTATAGCTATTATCGCCAATGTTATGAGGTAAATGTAACTTTTGAGCACCAGGAAATACAGAGACGCGAGAAACAAAAATGAAATAAAATGAGAAATACTTGAGATATGATACGATGCCTTTATGCCCCACCGTACTGGAACCGAAAATAAACCGTCTTTCTTATCGTGCTCGTAATCCTGGAATGAATATATTATATCAAATCCTGAGACCCATAAAAGTACGGCAGTAGAGATAATAAAAGGGATATAATGAAACTCACCGGTTACTCCAAGCCATGCTCCCATTGGCGCTACAGCGAGAGAAGCACCAAGAGCAAAATGATTCAGCCAGGTGAATCTTTTTGTATATGAGTAACCGATAACAATCACAAGCGCGAGAGGAGATAATATCAAGGTTAGCATATTCAGTAACGCAGCAGACGCAAAAAAGACAATCATAAAGAAAATAACAAAGAAGTAAGCCGCCCTGGTTGATATCCTTCCAGCAGGTAAAGCTCGCTTTTTAGTTCTTGGGTTTTTTGCATCGATGAATCTATCGATTATCCGGTTCATCCCCATTGCAACACTTCTTGCGCCGACCATAGCAGTCGTTATAAGAACAAACTTCCATACAGTCAGTTTCGCATAATCTCCGGCAATAATCGCCGCAGAGTAGGCAAACGGAAGTGCAAATACTGAATGAGAGAACCTGATCATCCTCAGGTATTCTTCGATTTTCGAAGCCACGGCTTTATTGAAACCTAGAAATAAAATGTGATGCCAGCGGAATAACTGAGGCCGGAGTAATCGACATCAAAATCGGTAATTGTAAAATCGAGGTCGTTGTATCTTATCTCTGCGAATATCACAAGGCTCCCGTTTACTGGAATCTCCAGCCCGAAACCGCCGAATATGCCCTGTTCCCATTCACCTTCTTCTTCTTCAGGACCTACAATATCCGTATATTCAACAGATGGTTTTGTAAATGTAATCCCACCAATAAGATATACAGATACAAGAGATTTTGGCAGAAGGAAATATAAAAGTGAAAAAGAAAGCGGTTGTGATGTGATATCCGCTACGGTGAAACTTGTCTCTTGTGATCTGATAGTTATTTCGCCCTGTAACGCAATGGTTTCGTTGAATCTCAGGCGTACATGTGCGCCTGGGAAGAAATCGGTTGTTTCCTCGAGAGGTTGTAATGTAAAACCAAGCCCTATTCCAAACTTTCCGATATGATCTTCCTCAGTCTGGGCGAATGAGATATTCGCGAGCAAAAGAATTCCTATTAAAACAAATGTAATTTTTTTCATTTTTACCTATCGTTAAAAAGGTATATCGTCATCCACGATGTCATCAGTACTGAAATCGTCGCTCGGCACTGCGCCGGTAGAATCGCCTCTTCCGCCGAGGAATACTACACGGTCTGCAATTACTTCAACAACATATCTCTTCTGCCCCTGGTCATCTTCCCAGGAACGGCTGTCCAGCCTACCTTCGACAAATACCTGTCTTCCTTTCGAAAGATATTCACTTATCGTCTCTGCGAGTTTTCCCCATACAACA
Source organism: Acidobacteriota bacterium (assembly GCA_016932915.1). GTDB lineage: Bacteria > Acidobacteriota > DATKUA01 > JAFGBY01 > JAFGBY01 > JAFGBY01. Next base: position 15,198 of record JAFGBY010000041.1, read on the forward strand.
ACTTTATGCCATACGGTTTTTTCTTTTCTCTCGTTGGTCTGACGGTCCTTCCAGACGTCATTTGTCGCCAGGGAAAACCTTGAAACTGCTGTGCCTGATTGTGTGTATCTGAGTTCGGGGTCGCTGCCTAATCGGCCAATCAGCATTACTTTATTCAGTGAACCTGACATCTATTATCCTTTATGGTTTAAGCCCCAGGCTTTCAAGTTTTTCTTTCGCTATTCTTGCCTGCTTCGAATTCGGGAATTCGCGGATTATACTCTGCATGATTATAACGCCCTGCGCGGTCTGGTTAAGTTCGAAAAGAGCAAATCCCTTTTTAAGCGCTGCATTTTTTACCTTATCGTCTTTCGGGTATTTAACAATCAGTTTATCCATTTCCGTGATAGCCTGTCTGTAATCACCCTTTGCATAATAACATTCACCCAGCCAGTACATAACTGCGGGTGCCAGTTCCGATTCTGAATACCTGTTGAGGTATTCAGAGAATCCCTGTATAGCTAACTCATAGTTACCTTTCAGGTAATCGGCATAAGCGGTCTGGTAAATCTGATTCGGAGAAAGAGTCGTATAATTTCGTGATGTTAAACTGCCTGTCGAAGGTGTTGAACCGGAATATGAATAAGATGAAGCTCCACTGGAACTTCCCGGCTGGATTCGATATCTTACGTCCGCAATCTGTTGTGAAATCTGTGATATCTTGTAGGTATTCTGATCAAGTTTATCCATATTTATTTTAAGTTCTGATTCTAGTTTTTCGAGTCTAAGCAGCATTTCGGACTGGCTTTTTCCCATCGGGAAAATCTCAGTATCCAGTTTAGCGAGAGTCGCCTGTAACTGTGTAATAACATCATTCATCTGGCGTTTCATTTCACGGTTTTCGATTTGCAGCCTCTGTACATCCTGTTCGAGTTCTTTATTCGAACAGCCGACTCCTATGAGAACTATCAGAAGAATTACTGCCAGTTTTGTATAAAATTTCATTTTAAATAATTACTCCTCTACTGTGATACAACTACAAATTCCGCTCTTCTGTTTTTAGACCATGCAAGTTCGTTATGACCCATGTCAACCGGTCTTTCTTCGCCAAAACTTCTTACCGAAATCCTTGTGGCGGAAATACCATTAGCAATCAAGTAATTTCTACATGAAGACGCTCTTTTTGAACCCAGTGCCATATTGTATTCATTAGTACCTCTCTCATCACAATGACCTTCTATGATCACGCCCATTGTCGGGTTTGCTTTGAGATAAGATACATTATTCTGCAGAGAATCGATTGCATCCGGCCTGAGGTTATATTTATCAAAATCAAAATATACAATCTGCATGTCGGTTATCTGACCGGTCTTTGAAATCTCACCGGTACTAGGGGTAGAATCAACAGTATTCCTGTCTCCCCATGATGAGGTTGTGGGTTCGCTCGTAATTACTTCATCACCTTTTACTGAAGTTCCGAGATCATCCGGCTCCAACTCAACATCATCACCACTCTTCTTTGGACAACCAGTTAATAAAAGAAGTGAAAATAATACAATCAGTACCAGATAGAATCCTTTTGATAATCTTTCCATGGTCTTTCTCCTTTGTGCAAATGACCGTTTTTCTATTTTAATTGTATCAAATAAGTTTAAAACTCACAAATAATATTCCTTACTTTGACCAGCGTGGATCCGTATTGTTCCCTTCTGAAGTAATCTGACGCTGTTCGGAACCATCCGCGTTCATAATATAAACCTGGTATTTACCAGTTCTGTCAGATGTAAAACATATCTTCCTTCCATCAGGTGACCAGGTTGGATCTTCATTGTTTCTAGAATTAATAGTAAGCTGATATAGTTCATCAGTTCTCAAATCTTTAACAAAGATATTAAAGAATCCCCTCATGCGCCCTGCGAAAAGGATCCTGTCACCATCCGGCGACCAATCAGCATGATCACAGTATTGAAGTTTATATGTCAACCTGGTTGAATCCAGCCCGTCTTCATCAGTAATATATAGCTGTGGCATACCAGTTCTATCCGAAGTAAAAACAATACTTTTCCCGTTAGGTGACCATGCTGGAGATGAATCTATACCGTAACCGGTTGTAAGCCTTGTCACTTTATTATCAGACATATCCATAATATAGATTTCGCTGTTACCCGTCCTGCTGCTGCTGAATGCTATTTTCTTCCCATCCGGGGAATAATTCGGCGTAATATCCCCGTTTTGAGAATTTGGTAGCGGACGTAGCCTGTTTGCCTGGTCGTTTCGAACCTCGAAGATTTTAGGCATGCCCTGGTGGAATGAGGTAAACAGGATAGATTTTTTATCCGGGCTCATCGCGGGAAACAGTGAAATACTCTTCAAGCTGGTTATCTGCGTCTGGTTGCTGCCATCATAATCGACCATGTATATTTCCTTGTTGCCGGATCTGTCGGACACAAAAACTATCTGGGTGTTGAAGAATCCGTTTTTCCCTGTAAACTGACGCATTATCTCGTTCGCAAAGGTATGCGCCATGATGCTGGTCTGTGATCTTGTTCCGCGGTATCTCCTGCCGAAGCGCATCTGCTTGCTTTTTGTGTCATAAATACGCCCCTCGAAGACAATTTTACCCTCTTCGAAATTGATCGTCGCCATGATCAGGGTCTCTGTCTCGATGGAAAGCCATCCATCAAAATTCGGCGCTCCCTGCACTTTTGCTTCTATCCAGGCATAGCGTTCCTCGGGAACCAGTAGAAAAATCCCGGAATTTTTCAGGTCTGTAATCAATGTCTCCCTGATCTTCTGTTCGGCTTCCGTCAAAGATTCGCTTCGTACAAGGAATTCAAACTGAGGGATAGCAATCTTTATTTTTGCCCTGCCCTCTTTGATTACCCCACCAATAAGGGGATCGTTTTCCAGCACTTCCTGTGCATTTGCAGGAATAATTAATATCAATACAAAAGCTATTATCCATAAAAGATATGTTTTCTTAATATACAAATTCATACTGTGCCACCAGGTATTCCTTAGTGTATTGTTTTGGTAATGGAGGTAAAGGCGAAGAATTCTGGATCGCTCTGATTACCTCCTGATCAAGCGCGAAGATATTGCATTTTTTAACCAGGTAAATATCTGTTATTCTTCCATCACTGTGAATCACAAAACGCGCTACTACGCTTATTCCCCTCATATCATTAGAGGCGATAGACTTTACGAAATTATTTGAAAGTTGGTTTGCTACATCAGCCTGATACCATGTAAATTCAAAATTTTCGAATCCCATAGATGAGATGGATCCATCCCCAGAGCCAACACCTCTTTCGGTTCCAAACGGCTGCCCTAGTTGGCCGTCTTTATTCCCTGCACTTTCCCTGTCGCCACGGTCGATTATCCTCTCATTTGTTTTTTTGGTGTCCATATTTTCTTTAGTTGTACTGGTTTTCTTGGTTGTTTCTTTTTTCTCAGGTATTTTCTTGTTTTTATCTTTTTCGAGTGTCGGTAGTTTTATAGCATCACTTTTAGTCTCTGTTTGTTTAACTGCAGCAGGTTCTGTCTTTTTCACACTTTCTTTACCGGATGACCTTGCAGGTCTAAAATCCGGTAAACCTTTCGCCGGGATCAGCGATGCTGAAATAAAAGGTGTAAATTTGGGTTGCCCCATGAAAAGATTTGCCCCGAATACAATCCCCAGGATCGCCAGCACGTGCAGGCTGAAAGAGAAAAAAACAGACCATACAGGAGGTTTGTTTTCTTCCCTTCTCTTTTCAAGGATTACTTCAAGGTTCATTTTCATATTAGACGCTCGAATCCTCTATTTGGTTCTTAGTGGTTCAGTAACAAGGCTCACATTAATAATCCCTGCTTTTCTAGCCATATCCATAATCTTTAAGATATAGCCATACTGAACCCTTTCATCGGCCCTGAGGAAAACACTCTGCACACCGGCGTTGTGTAAAGCTTCGAATTTTTCGGTTATCAGCTTCTCGTGAATCAGATCACGATTTATATATACCTTCTCATCTTTTGTAATAGAGATTACAAATTTTTCACTCTGAACAGCGTCTCCGCTCTCAGTTTTCGGAAGCTGCACTTCCACACCTTGAAACAGTATCGGTGAGGTAATCATGAAGATTATAAGAAGTACAAGCATAACATCGACAAGAGGAGTAACGTTGATCTCGCTTAAAGACCCCGTGAATCTCGTATCCTTTTTACCGGGAGTCATCATAGCTTCACTCTCCTAGGTAAAATTGCGTTCAGTAATACTTATAAATTCCAGGGAGAAATCATCCATCTGGGATGAAATCACCTTAATTTTATTCAATAAGAAATTATATCCTATAACCGCAGGGATCGCAGCAAAAAGACCAACAGCAGTCGCAACCAGTGCCGCGGAGATACCCGGCGCAACAGTCGCAAGCGATGCCTGCCCGGCAACACCAATATCCCTAAAGGCGTCAATGATACCTATTACAGTTCCCAGAAGGCCTATGAAAGGACATACAGCCGCAGTAGTAGCAAGGAAATTCAATGACCGCTCCAACCTGTTTACTTCGATTGCTGCAGCCCTTGCAAGCGCTCTGCTTATACCTTCCATACTCTGGATCGTAGTCGGGAGTTTGGAATCTTCCGGGTCAAAGTCGTCCTTTGCTCTTCTTTTGCTTCCGATACGTAGCTGGTAGTTTAGCTCCGAATATGCCGCCAAAAATAAGCCCACAAGCGGGGACTTTCTGAGTTTATTACAAACGGAGTTGACCTCAGAGAATTTATTGCTCTTCCTGAATACATTAAGGAATATTCCGGTCTGTTGCCTTGCAACTTTCAAGGCACGTAACTTTCCGATAATAATCCCCCATGATAAAATTGAGAAAACCAGTAATATAATAATGATTGACCATTCAAATGGGCCGGAATCCATGAATATCGATACAATGTTCGTTACCTCACCAACCATATTTCCAGCAGCCAGCAGACCGAAGAATTGCTTCACAGGCATTAGATAAACCTAACTCCTTTCAAGTACACAAGTATATAACATTAATAACACCATACAGTTACGATGTCAATTTAAGTCGTATCAGGTGTCTGCTAATACATCATAAATTTTAATTTATTCTTGTTCATAGTATCATAGACCTATGGAAAGAGGAAAAGTTCAGCGTACAGCAATTAAAATATCATATGACGGCAGCTCTTATTTCGGTTGGCAAAAACAGAAAGAGGATGTCACTATTCAATCGATCCTTGAAGACAAGCTGAAACAGCTGTTCACACACCATCAGACCGTACATGGTTCAGGGCGAACTGATGCAGGAGTACATGCCGTTGGACAGGTCGCACATTTCAACCGGCCAGTGAAGTTCGACCTTCCCACCCTTCACCGCGCTATGAGCGCACTTCTCCCGGATGATATACGTGTTATTTCTGTAGCGGATGTGAACAGCGATTTTCACTCCCGTTTTTCTGCTGTATCAAAGACTTACCTTTATACAATAGATCTCAATCCAATTGCATCACCATTCAACAGGAATTACAGCCTCCATTACACTGAGGCAATCGATATTAAAGTTCTGAAACAATGTCTTGATTCAATTAGAGGAACCCACGATTTTCGTCTTTTTACTACACCAAATGCAATTGCTGAAAATGAAGGTTCAACTGTAAGAGAGGTTTTCGATGCTGACTATTTTCAATCCGGTGGATATCTTTTCCTCAAATTTTCCGGACAGGGTTTCCTCCGTTATATGGTGCGAATTTTAACCGGGTTTCTTTTAAGAGCTGCCAGTGGTAAAATCAGTGCCGAGGATTTTAAATCTGTTCTTAATGGAATTGTACCGGATTTGCCACCGGCACAATTCAAAGTTAAACCTCAGGGATTGTTCCTTGTCCGTGTTGAATATAAAGAAGATATTTTCAAGGATTTTGAAAATCCCGAAAATAACATTTATTTCCCATTTTTAAAGGAGTTGGAAGATTGGCTATAATTGGAACCGGCATTGATTCAGTTGAGATCTACCGGATACAGGAAATAATAGAGAAATTTGGTGATAAATTTATCAATAGAGTTTTTACTGAAAACGAATCCCGCAAATGCCTTTCCCGCTCCGATTCCGCTTCATGTTTTGCTGCCCGTTTTGCAGTTAAAGAAGCATTTTATAAAGCTGTGCCGCATGACCAGAAAAAGGGGTTCGAGCTTAGATCGGTTGAAACAATAAACATGCATGACGGAAAACCGGAGATCAGGCTGCATGGAAGTATGCAGTCGTTTATAGAGGGTATTGATAATGTCAAGATTCATGTTTCTCTGACACATTCACGTATTACAGCCGCTGCGGTTGTTATAATTGAAGAGATTTAGTAATATTCCAGGTAAGAAAACGAGGTTCACAGGTATGATTAAATGCCCACACTGCGGAGAAGAAAACGATCAACAGGCCCTGAGATGTATTGGCTGCGATGAGTGGCTGGTCTTTTATGAATTTGAGAATGAAACACCAGTGGAAAAACCGAAAAAGGAAAAAAAACATGATAAGAAAGTATTCCTACCCGATAACCTCATTGACAAGAATAGTGATGCTGTTGCTGATGAAAACCTGGAAAAATTGATGCGTTATGGAACCGGTTATACCGACTCCGAGATGGTGACCCCTGATGACCCGGCTGTTATAGCTGCATTTTCATCTGAATGCCCCAATTGCGGAGGTGATATCAAACAATATGAAGTTCGCTGCAGACACTGCAATACTGTACTAACAGATAAAATTGAGCAGGGAAAGAGGCTGAAGCCATACTATGAAAAGATGTTCCGCGACCAGGTTCTGAAAGATGGAAATTATGACGATATTTATACGACAAGCGATGTAAAGTTCCTTTTCAAAAGGATAATGAAAAAAGAAAATAAGATGCTGATGTATGTCGTATTTTCGCTGCTTATGGTTATTGTTCTCGGTGGGATGCTCATGGTCTGCTCACGTACCATGTCAATGATGTAACCTCTATTTTTTCTTTATTATCACCAGTGTCACATCATCTTCAATTCGATATTCGGATGTGTATTCTTCAATAGCATCAATAATGGTATCAGTGATTTCCCTGGCGCTTTCCTTCATATTTTTTTTCAGTAATTCCACAAGACGGTCTACTCCGAATTCATCACGGTTTCCTGTCTCATCCGCAGGCCCGGATGAGGCTTCATCTACGCCGTCAGTAAACATACAGGCTATATCGCCTTTCTCCATATGCACCGATTCCATGATCGGTTCAATATTCTCGAGTATACCGAGAACAGGTGTTTGAGAGGCCACTCTCTCAACTTTACCGTTTTTTCGGATTATAATCGGTTCAGTATGCCCACAGTTGCAAAAATTTAGTTTATTTTCCTCGCCATAGATGATCACGGGGCAAAACGTGACAAATGCCCTTCCGCCGGTAACGGACCTAAGTATCTCATTTATCAGTGCAGTATATTCTACCCTTGTCGCAACGACTTGTGGTTTACTTGTATCGCTATCTATTGGCAAAAGAATCATTATTGCTGCATGAAGCGCCAGTGTAATAAGAGCAGCCGGTATTCCTTTACCGCTGACATCAGCGATAATAGCGAGGTATTCAGTTTCCGAAATCTTTGCCAGCTGCATGTAATCTCCACCTATCTCATAACATGGACGTGAGACAGCCCAGATATCGAAACCATTGAGTTGTGGAATATCCTGTTGTAGGAATGTCGACTGAATTTTATGAGCGAGAGAGAGTTCTTTTTCCAGCCGTTCTCTCTCTATCATAAACTGAACATGCTTTGCGTTTTCAACAGCAATTGCAGCAAAAGTGGCGAGGATCATCGCAAACTCCTCGTCATAACTGTCGTATTCGCCTTCTTTTTTATTGATAACCTGTATCACGCCAATGGATTCGCCGTTCCGGTTCATCATAGGGATACTTAGAATGTTCCGTGTTTTAAAGCCGGTTTCTTCGTCATGCGATTTATCGAAACGCGGATCATTGTAAGGATCGGAGACATTTAATATTTCCTTGCTCAGGAAAGCGGCACCTGCCAGCCCTTTATCTAAAGGGATGCTCAAGACTTCTTCCGTTTTTCCCTTCATAACCCGTGATACAAGTTTATCGCGCGTTTCATTGACGAGATATACCGTTCCTGTTTCTGCGTTCAGCTCGCTGACGCTCACATAAAGGATAGAAGTAAGTACTTCATTCAACGCTCGTGTTGAATTCAGTTTTTTTCCAGCAAGAAGGACTGATTGCAGGCGGAACTGTCCCAGCTTTAGCCCTACTGTAAATGTACGTTTGGGTATATCCCCGGACATAAAATTTACCTCGATTACTGATTATTATACAGTAATCGAGGAAAATGTTAAGAATCTTTATATTTTGTGTTATTTATAGTTTTAAGATCTTCAGCGGGTTTTGTTCCATTCATCGGTGTTGTATTTCGTGGATTCAAAAAAGGCAGCAACCTCTTTTTCTTCAGTTGTGAGGCCCTGCTCAGTCAGTTTAACACCGAATGCCTTCTCAAATCCGATCGTCATATGTTCAACTACTTCTTTAAAGGAGACATCTCTTCCTAAAATCCTTGAAATCGAAGTCATATAATTCCCTGGATCTTCTGCATCCTCTTCGGCGCCTATTGATCTGAGAAGTTCCTCAGAGTTGAAATCTATCAAGATTGAACCATGCTGAAGGAAAGCATTATTGCTTCTTCGCTGTGCGCTCCCGACTATCTTTTTCCCTTCGAACGCTAACTCATATTTAGTAGAGCTTGAAAAACATGGCAGGTATGTCAGTGATTCGCCTCGTTCAGCGCCGTCTTTTCCCTCGGTTTCCGCTTTGATTCCGATTGATATTAGCCCCTGCAGAATTCCCTCCGAGACCAGTCTGTAAGTTTCCTGTATGGATTGACCGAGTTCCTCACCAACTGGCGCAACAACGCTGTATGTAGCCTCAATATCGTGCAACACAGCCCGTCCACCGGTCGGTCTGCGGACTATGTCATATCCCGCTTTTTTACAATAGCCTTCGTCCACAGCACGGTCGAATTTCTGAGAAGAGCCGAAAGATAATGTCGGGTTTTTCCACTGATAGAATCTCAGTGTTGGATATACTCTATCTCTTCCCGCACCGCACAGGCGGAACATAGCATCATCGATAGCCATGTTTCTTTCGGCGGGGAGCGCCCCGTCAATAATCAGTCTCCACTGTTTTTCCATTGGAACCAGGCTCAGTATTTTCTTTCGATATATTTTTCGAGGTTGTCGTAAGATTCTTTCAGCGTATCCATAGGAGGAAGGAATACTACCCTGAAATGCGCAGTCCCCGGTACCTGCCCAAATCCGCTTCCGAATACAACCAATACCTGGTTTTCATTCAGAAGATCAAGTACAAATTCCTTGTCGTTTATATCAAGGTTTATTTTCGGGAAGGCATAGAACGCGCCTTTCGGTTTAACACAGCTAAGATGTTTAATCTCGTTTAATCTTTTGTATGTAAGGTCACGTCTTTCCTGGAGTTTTTTCATTGCCGCAGCAATGTGATCCTGTGGGCCTTCGAGCGCCGGTTTGATTGCAAACTGTTCCGGATGATTCGCACAGAGCCTCGCTCTTACCATCTTCATAACAGCATCGATATAATCACTCATCTTCTCCATTGGGCCACTCATTATCGCCCATCCGAGTCTCCAGCCGGGAGATATATAAGATTTTGAGATGCCGTTGAATGTGATAATCGGCACATCATCTGCCAGTGATGCTGTAGAAATATGTGTTTCACCATCGAAGGTCAATTTATCGTATATTTCATCAGAGAAGATCACGAGGTTATGTCTCCTT
>JAFGBY010000042.1 GCA_016932915.1 Acidobacteriota bacterium
ACTGGGCGTACCAATTCTTCTAATTTTCCTACAGTAAACCAGTACCAGGGAAACCAGGGAAGTACTGATGTTTTTGTCACTAAACTCGCCTCCACTGGAAGCTCGCTTGTCTACTCCACCTACCTGGGTGGAAGCGGTAGTGAAGTGGGATATGGAATCGCTGTTGATTCTTTCAGGCAGGCATATATTACAGGGTATACTATCTCTTCCAATTTCCCTACCGTAAACCAGTACCAGACAGACCAGGGAAGTGCCGATGTTTTTGTCACTAAACTCTCCTCCAGTGGAAGCTCTCTTGCATACTCCACCTACCTGGGTGGAAGCGGCAATGATGAGGGATATGGAATCGCTGTCGACTCTACCGGAGCGGCATATATTACAGGGAATACAAATTCTTCCGATTTTCCTACCGCAAACCAGTACCAGACAGACCAGGGAAGTACTGATGTTTTTGTCACTAAACTCGCCTCCACTGGAAGCTCACTCGAATACTCTACCTACCTGGGTGGAAGCGGCAATGATTACGGAGAAGGAATCGCTGTCGACTCTACCGGAGCGGCATATATTACAGGATATGCCGAATCTTCAGATTTTCCTACTGTAAACCAGTACCAGACAGACCAGGGAAGTACCGATGTTTTTGTCACTAGATTCACCTCCAATGGAAGCTCACTCGATTACTCTACCTACCTGGGTGGAAGCAGCAGTGATATTGGAAAGGCAATCGCTATCGACTCTACCGGGACGGCATATATTACAGGGTATACCTATTCTTCTAATTTTCCTATCTTAAACCAGTACCAGACAAATCAAACAGGCATTGATGTTTTTGTCTTAAAGTTACGATGGGAAGAACCTAACACTGCTCCTGTCGCGGTCATTGATGCTGATTCATTCGGCGGCATCGCCCCGGCGATTATCACATTCGACGGCTCAAAGTCTTATGACACCGATGGTTTTGTTGAATCATGGAGGTGGGTATTCGACGATGGAGCGACGGGAACCGGGGAAATTATCGAACATGAATATACAGCCCCGGGAACTTATACTGCAAGGCTCCAGGTTAAAGATGATCAGGATGATTGGTCGGCATGGGCATCAATGCAGATAATTATATACGGTGAAAATGAACTGAGCTGCGCCCTTACTGTCACGCCGAGCTCAATCAAAGCAAACGGAAGTGAAATAGCAGTAGCTAAAGTAATATTCTATTATAATCCTCAGGATGGTTCTGCGGCAGCACCGATCCTGTATAACTTGAATCCTTCCATTGAAGCCGATGATGGGCTTTTCCTCGGAATCAACCAGTTTGATGAGAAAACCGGAGAATTTTCCGATACCTTGATTTCCGGCAATCCCGCACAGGTTACAGTCTCCGCTGTTCTCGCGGGGCAGGCAGTTTGCACAACCCCGGTCACTTATACATGGCCCCAACCACCTTTGAACTTTACCGCTGAAGTGAGAGAGAATAAGAGCCTTTTTAAAAGCGAGCTCTATATCGACCTTTCCTGGGAAGAAAACACTGCCGATAAATACCAGACGACCGGCTACAGGATATACCGTTCAACTGATAACACCGGACTATTGCTCATTGCTGAAGTACCTGCGGGGACTTATGAATATACAGATCCTAGCGTGTCGGCAACAAGTAAATATGTTTACGCTATCTCGAAGGTAGACACAGACGGCGACGAAAGCGAGAAAGAAGTCATCTACGTAAATTAGCTTAAAAGCAATATAAATGCGGGTTCAAGGATTATTCTTGAACCCTTATGAAATAACGGTCATTCCAGCGGTAAAAAGAAATGAAAATCAATACTGCCTGAAGACTTCTTCAATAACAGATCGATCAGCAAAGAAGCCGGAATCCATAGCTCAGTATCAATTATGTTTATATTACCCTTCCTTTATGCATATATTAAAATCAGGAATACGAAGATTCCCGCTTTCGCGGGAATACCCCATCATTCTTAAGACCTATGATCTTCATCAGAGTATTTGGTGTTTATCGTAGTCACACCTATCAATTATAATAATTATCATTTTGATTTTTCAGGGATAATTGTTATCCTGATGCAAAGTTACATTCCAGGTAGGACACTGGTTGAGATCTTAACCGTTCAGGAGGGGTTAATATGTTTGGAATCAAGTTTATCAAGGCGATGCCGACCGAATACATTATGAAATTCAAGAAAGGCCGGGCGCGCAAGCAGGGCGCCGGACAGTCATTCTTCTTTTATGCTCCCACGGCTTCCATTGTGCTTATCCCTCTGGCGAGCCAGGAGTCGCCTTTTATAATGAACGAGGTGACAAAGGACTTCCAGGCGGTCACAGTGCAGGGTAGCGTTACTTTCCGGATTGTCGATCCTGAGAAGATATCGAAAGTCCTCAATTATACATTGACAAGCAGCCTCGATGAGTACACATCGGAAGACCCGGATAAATTACCCACAAAGATAATCAATGAAATACAGGTTATTATAAGATCAGAGTTACAAAGCAGGGATCTTCGGCAGGCTCTCAGGACATCCGAGGAATTTGTAACCGGAATCAGTGACAAGCTCAAATCACTTCCGGTTATCGAACAGCTGGGTATCGAGATTATCAATTTTTCTGTGCTTGCGATAAAGCCAAATCCTGAGACCTCTATCGCCCTCGAAGCGGAGGCGAGGGAGCAACTCTTAAGAGAAGCGGATGAAGCGATTTACACAAGGCGGAATGCTGCTGTGGAGCAGGAACGCGCGATCAAGGAGAACGAGCTGAATACAGAAATTGCAGTCGAAAACAAGAAAAGGGAAATCCGCGAGGCAAAAATCGAGGCGGACCGCATCGCCCAGCAGAAGCAGATGAAAATGAAAGAAGAGGGACTCGAAGGAGATATCAAGCTCGAAAAGCGTAATAAAGACCTTGTGGAACTTAAGGTCAAAAACCGCAAGGAAGAAGCGGATGCGAAGGAATATGAACTTACCGCTTCGCTGAAAGCTTTTAAAGGAATTGACCCCAAAGTTATCCAATCCCTGGCAAGTGTCGGGATGGATCCGGAGCAAATGATAGCCGCAGCGTTCAGAGGGCTCGCGGAGAATTCAGATAAAATCGGGTCGCTCAATATCACCCCGGATCTCCTCCGTGAATTGATGGATAGCAAACCCGAGCCGGATAAAAAATGGAACGCCTCACCGAAAACAAAATAATCCTGATTACCAGGAAAACACGGATCGATGACCTCATTGCCCGATTCAATACTCTTGAGCAGGCGAAGTTCTACGTGGAGCACCTGGGAGCTGATTTCAGCGATTACCTTGCCGAGGACAGGAATTACAAGCAGGCGATATCTGATGCGGAGGAAACCTTAAGGCGGCTCGGTAGACTCCATATCCTCGACAGGCAGTACCTTACGAATTTTCTTTTCGGGAAAGATGACACCATTATTGTTCTTGGGCAGGATGGCCTGGTCGCGAATACATTGAAATATCTGGACAGTCAGTGCGTAATCGGAGTGAATCCTGAACCCAGAAGATGGGAAGGGGTACTGTTGCCTTTTCGAGTCAGGGATCTGGAAAAGATCATCCCTGAGGTTTTCAGGCAAAACCGTAAATACCGTGAAATCACGATGGCGAAAGCTGAATTGAATAACGGCCTGTCTCTCTATGGAGTTAATGATATTTTCATTGGACCGAAAACACACGGCTCCGCAAGATACAATATCCGTACCGGCACCCTCGTTGAAAACCAGTCTTCGAGCGGTATTATTGTCTCTACCGGGCTTGGCGCAACAGGTTGGTTCCGTTCGATAATCACCGGAGCGGTTGGAGTAGCAGCTGCATCTTTGCCCGGTGGAAGAGGAACCCCGGATTTTAGCAGTTTCACCTGGGATTCAAGGTACCTGTATTTTTCGGTGCGTGAGCCCTGGCCCAGTAAGTATTCTTCCGCAAATATAGTTTTCGGTCAGATAACGGAAAATCATCCACTGGAGCTGGAGTCCCATATGTCAGATAATGGGGTGATTTTCAGTGATGGAATCGAGAAAGATTTCCTGGAATTTAATTCAGGAACGAAGGCTTCAGTTACTATTGCCGATAAGGTCGGCAGGCTGATTGTTTAGAATTTATATAAGCAGTTATCTTGTTGGAGCAGGTGTGTCACCTGCTTCGAGAGGGTCTGATTTTACTTTTATCAAAAACAATGTTTTTAATCGCTTTTTGAAAGTTTTATCGATGCGGATTCAGGTCATTTTCCTGGGCTTGTTGAAAGCTCGAGGGCGCGGGAATATCCCACGCCCCGCATAGGTAAAATTTTTTTTATTACATGTTAACCATAGTTTCAAATTAACGTTTTAATATTGATAAATTCGAAAGGAGTACGATATGGATATGGTTGGTGTAGTGGCGATTGTTTCCACATTCCTGTTTTCAGCGTTCGTAGTGAAGGTGATATTCGATGTTTACTCGGTAAAACGGAGAAGCTCTTTGTCAGAGAAATTCATGGATAAACTCGGTTCCGCGGGTGAAATTAGTGAATTTCTGAAATCAGGTAAGGGGAATGAATTTATCTCGTCTATGATGAGCCAGCAAGAAAATTCCAAGCAGAAATTAATTAACTCGTTCCACCGGTCAATCATAGTACTTTTCGTTGGGATAGGTATTATCCTTATCCAAAATGAAAGTGTATTTGATTATGACATTAAAGCATTCGGAATCCTCGTTCTTTCACTTGGCGCAGGTATGTTGGTGGCGAGTATCGTGAGCTATATTATGGCTCGTAATTGGAATCTTCTGAACGGAAAGTAAAGAACAGAGATAGATCGGATACCTTTAAATGGAAGCAACACTTATAGAGCGGCAGGATTGGCTGAAAGAGCTCTATGACAAGTACTCAAAAAACCTGTGGTACTATATCCTGGGAGTTGTCAGAAACGAGGCATTAACGGACGACATCTTCCAGGATACCTTCTACAGGGTTTGGAGAGCGAATCCATCAGGCCTTCTCCCCGAGCAGGAAAAGGCCTATCTTTTCCGGACGGCAACACGTCTGACTGTTGATTACTACAGGAAACAGTCCGTCAGGAAAAAGTACTCACTTGAAGAAGATATCGCGGGGGCGGAAGAACCCGGCTATTCGAACAGCAATATCGGAAATGATCTGGAAAAAGTATTTTCCCATATGAGCGAGAAGGAAAGAAGCTACCTATGGCTGGCTTATGTTGAGGGGTACAGTCATGCGGAAATCGCCAGGATATTTGGAATTAAAGAAAAAAGCGTTAAAATACACCTGTTCAGGATACGCGAAAAGGCGAAGGAATTATTTAATATGAATTTGGGAGAAAAACTCAATGAAGCGTAAATCTGAAAGTAAAAAATCGGTTCTTCATCAGGACTCTGATGATATCCTGGAGTCTGTTATGAACCGTATTTCAAATAATCAATCTGAGCGAAAAAAAGTGAACCGTATTCCATCATTTGATGGCGTAGTCAAACATATTGCAGCGCGCCAGGAAGAACGTGTGTCGCACCTTAAAAAGACCATGCTTCCTCTTAAACTGGTTGATTCTACATTTGGTATTTTTCTTGTTATCAGTGGATTGATTTTTATCTGGAAGTTTATCTTACCATTATTTACATCGATCTTTAATAACCCGGAAGCTGCCGTAAGCCAGGGCCTGAATCCTGATATCTTTTTAATGATCGGAATTATCTCCGGGATATTCGCAGCTATTCCGCTTGTGGTTTTTCTGTTCTCGGTTTTAAAACCCGTCAAATCGTAAATATATGACAGTTTCTAACTGATTTTTTCTTTTCGTCTATACATTCTTTCTTTTTGCATTTTTCTTTTCACAGCTTAACAATTGAGCGATTTAACCTTCTTATGTTTTATAAATCTATATGTATGAAGCGTTAGAGAGGAATTGAGTTATGCTGAAGAAAAAATGGAAAATCATAATACCGGCAGTACTGATACCAGTATTGTTATTTATCGTGTTCAGAAATGGTGAGAATGGAGACTTCGAGTACAAGACAGCAAAGGTAGAGAGAGGGGATATTGAAAGCATCATAGCGACTACCGGCACAATCAACCCTGTGAATACGGTTGAAGTAGGGAGCCAGGTTTCAGGCAATATATTGAAAATTTATGTGGATTTTAATTCTCAAGTAAAAAAAGGGCAATTGCTCGCACAGATAGACCCATCGACTTACCAGACAAGGGTGAACGAAGCCAAGGCATACTGGTTGAAAGCAAAGGTAAGCCTTGAACAGGCAAAGCGAAATCTTGAAAGAGGTAAGAAACTTTTTGCTGAAAAATTTATCTCGGAATCTGACCTGGAAGATCTGGAATTCAACGTGAAAAGTGCCGAGGCTTCACTTGAGCAGCTTCAAGCAGCTTATGAAACAGCCAAGGAAAACTTGAAGAACTGCGATATCTACTCCCCGATCGATGGTGTAGTTATAACCAGGGATGTTGATACCGGTCAAACGGTTGCTGCCACATACCAGGCTCCAACATTATTTACAATTGCGGAAGATCTTTCGAAGATGCAGATAGAAACCGATGTCGATGAGGCCGATATTGGGAGAATCAAGGAAGGACAGAATGTCCGGTTTGATGTCGATGCGTATGTAGATAAAAAATTCGATGGTGTTGTCAGCCAGATCAGGCTTGAGCCAGCGATTGAATCCAATGTTGTCACATATACAGTAATTGTGACAATCGAAAATCCCGACCTACTGCTTAAACCCGGCATGACCGCGAATGTGTCAATTCTTGAGAAGGTACGGAAAAATGTCCTCCGGGTCTCTGCGGATGTTAACAGGTTCGTTATGCCTGCTGTTATTTCGCAACAGTATGTTCAGTCTGATTCTTCCGATAAGCAGGAAGAAGCTGGTAAAAATAGTGAGACAGGTGAAACGCCTCCACCACCACAGAATACGGAATCAAACCAGGGATCGAATTCAAGCCAGAGGCCAAAGCCGAGCCCTGAACAAATCGCTAAATTTAAAGCTATGACACCCGAAGCAAGAAGAGCTTTCTTTGAAAAAATGAGAAAACAGAAAAAATCTGAGGGATATGAGGAAAAGGTAGTCTGGCTGAAAAAAGCAGATGGAACTCTTGAGCCGAAAGCTGTTATCCTTGGACTTTCCGATGGCGATATGACTGAAATAGCGCGCTCCGATTTAAAAGAAGGCGATGAACTGGTGATCTCGGTCCTGAAAGACGGACAGGTTGTAAAACAGGCGCAGGGTGAAAAAGAGCTCAGTTTCAGGGATGTACGTAGAACCACACGTGGAATACTTCCAGGCCCACCGAGGTAATGACATGAAACCAGTAATCGATATGAAGGGTATCAACAAGATATATGATACCGGCGCTATTCAGCTCCATGCATTGAAGGATGCGGACTTGATTGTGGAACAGGGAGAATTCCTGGCAATCATGGGCCCGTCGGGTTCAGGTAAATCAACATTGATGAATCTCATCAGTTGTATGGACCGTCCGACAAGCGGGAAATACCTCCTTAATGGAGAGGATGTAAGCAAGTATACACTGGATCAATTGGCAGAAGTCCGGAATAAAAGAATTGGGATGGTCTTTCAGAGCTTTAACCTGCTCTCGAGGACATCTGCCCTGGAAAATGTTCAGCTTCCTCTACTCTATGATGGTACATCCGATTTTAAAAGGCGTCACGATGTTGCTATGGAGACGCTCGAGGAAGTAGGATTGAAGGACTGGTGGCATCATTTTCCAAACCAGCTTTCGGGTGGACAGCAACAGAGAGTCGCGATTGCCAGGGCGATTGTCAATAATCCTACGCTTATTCTTGCCGATGAACCGACAGGGAACCTCGACAGTAAGACATCGATAGAAATCATGGAACTGTTGCAGGAACTCAATGGGGATAAAGATAAAACTATAATAATTGTTACGCATGAAACCGATATTGCGAGGTATGCGAAAAGAATAATTAACCTGGTTGATGGCAGAATTATTAAAGAGGAAAAGGTTAAAAACCGTCTGGATGCAAAAGAGGAATTGAAGAACGGACGCATCAAGAAAAGGAAGGCTGCGTCATGAGACTGATGAATGTTTTAAAAACTGCTTTTATGGCATTGTTTAAGAACAAGATGCGTTCTTTCCTGACTGCGCTTGGGATTATTATCGGTGTTGGCGCGGTTATATCGATGGTCAATATGGGTACCGGCGCCTCTAAAATGGTCGAAAGCCAGATAAGCAGCCTTGGACGTGATGTCATCATGATATTTCCAGGCTCCAGCCATATGGGAGGCAGGCGGGGAGGATTTGGCTCTGCATCGACCCTAACCTCAGATGATGCTGATGCAATTAAAGCTCAGGTGCAGGAAGTAGATAAAGTGTCCCCGATAGTACGGTCATCAGGCCAGCTGGTATATGGAAATACAAACTGGAGCAGTTCTGTATATGGTGTATATGAGGACTATTTTGGAATCAGCAACATCGAGGTTACCTCGGGGAGATTATTGCATAGTAATGACATTATAGGTAATAAGAAGGTATGTGTAATCGGTACTGAGGTTGCAGAAAATTTATTTGGGGATGAGGATCCGGTTGGGAAAAATATCAGGATAAATAAGATACCGTTTAAAATTGTTGGGCTGCTCAAGAAGAAAGGGCAGAGCATGATGGGCCAGAGCCAGGATGATGTAGTCTATATGCCTTTCAAAACTGCGCAAAAAAGGCTCATCGGAACGACATATACTCATTACATAACTTCATCTGCCATTAACTCCGAATCGGTCGATGCCGCGAAGGATGCTATTACTGATCTTCTTCGCAGAAGGCATAAAATCACCGGTGATAAAGAGGATGATTTTCATATCCGCTCAAGCGCAGAAATTATTGAAACAAGCAACACGATTATGACTGCCCTTACACTTCTGCTGGGAAGTATTGCTTCTGTTTCGTTGCTCGTCGGTGGTATCGGTATCATGAATATCATGCTGGTATCCGTTGTGGAGCGAACCAGAGAGATCGGTATAAGGATGGCTGTCGGCGCCAGGCCGAGGGATATCCTGCGACAGTTCTTGATTGAATCCACGGTACTCAGTGTCAGCGGAGGGATAGTTGGTATCCTGTTTGGGGTTGTCATTACTTTTATAATTGCTAATGTCGCAGACTGGGAACCTTATATCTCCATATTCTGGACTTTTATTGCATTCTCGTTCTCGGCATTTGTTGGTATCTTTTTCGGGTACTACCCTGCGTATAAGGCCTCAAGGATGGATCCAATCGAAGCATTAAGATATGAATAAAATATAGAGTTGAGAAAGGGGTATATACTCTTTTTCAGAATAAAATAACCTCCTGGTAAAGGATAAGAAAAAGCCGGTTGAATAACCGGCTTTTTTGATATCTAAATAAATAATGTATTTAGTACTTTATCTGCCTTCATCCCGTTTGATGTAGACAATATTCAATTCTTTAAAATTCTCGACCTGTTCCTGGTTTTTTTCGGTCAGGATACAATTACCTACAACCAGTGCGTCAATACCGGTGCGCATATAACAGGAGTAAGCGTCCTCAGGCGTACAGACAATCGGTTCACCGCGGACATTGAATGAGGTATTCAGCACAACCGGAACTCCAGCTTTTTTCTCGAAAGATGAGAGCAGGGCATGGTATTTCGGATTGGTTTCTTTATCTACAGTTTGCAACCTGGCAGTGCCGTCCACATGGGTGATAGCAGGTAGCTTCTTTTGCCATTCCTTCCGCACCTGCGGGATGAGAAGCATATAAGGCGCGTCGATATCTATATCGAAGTATTTCGATGTTTTTTCTTTTAATACGGATGGTGCAAACGGGCGGAATTTCTCGCGGAATTTGACCTTGCTGTTCAGTATCTCTTTCATCTTCGGATTCTGAGGATTTGCGAGGATCGAGCGGTTGCCCAGCGCGCGAGGTCCGAACTCCATCCTTCCCTGGAACCAACCGATTACTTTGTCCTCAGCCAGCATTTTCGCTGTGGCATCGATCAATTCTTTATCGTTTTTATATTCGGTGTATTTTGCATCATAACTATCCAGGGTCTCTTTAATCTGTTTATCGGTATAGGACGGGCCGAGGAGAGCGTGTTTCATTTCATATTTTCTCGGTTTGCCAAGCGCAAGATGGTAAAAAGCGAATGCTGCGCCGAGTGCTGCACCGCTGTCGCCTGCTGCCGGTTGTATGAAGATATTCTTAAAACCGGTTTTTTCCAGTATCCTCCAGTTGGCAACCGAATTGAGCCCGACACCACCAGCGATAACCAGGGTATCCGTTTTATAAGTCTTGTGCATGAAATCGGCGATTTTTACAATTATATCCTCGACAACTTTCTGTCCTGAGGATGCCATATCGGTGTAAAACTCGTCAATCTCCTCATCCTTTTTCCTCATCGGGCGGCCGAGGAGTTCACCGAATTTTCTGTTGATGGTGTATTTATGCGAATGAATGTAGGAAAAATATTTCATGTTCAGGCGGAAACTGCCGTCATCTTTTACATCCACCAGCTTGCTGAACCTATCTACATATTTTGGTTCGCCGTAAGGCGCGAGGCCCATAACCTTCCACTCGGCATCATTTACCCGGAAACCGAGATATGCCGTCAACGCGCTGTAGAGAAGGCCAAGAGAGTGGGGGAACTGGATTTCACGGTCGATGATCATCTTGTTGTCTTTCCCGTGGCCCAATGTGGTGGTTGCCCATTCGCCGACTCCGTCTTCTGTGAGTATCGCTGCTTCCTTAAATGGCGAAAGGAAAAACGCCGAAGCTGAATGCGAGAGATGATGCTCTGAGAAATAGACTCTGCTCGGCTCTATCTTTAATTCCTTGGAGATATGCTTACGCATATCAAGGCGGCCTTTCAGCCACATCGGTATCGCCCTGCGGAAAACGCCGAATGATTTCGGCCACTGGGCGATCGAGGTCTCCAGAATGCGATTGAATTTGATGAAAGGCTTTTCGTAATAAACGATATACTGAACATCTTTAATATCGATATCGGCTTCTTCAAGGCAATATTTAATCGATAAGTGAGGAAATCCGGAGTAATGTTTCTTCCGGTTAAATCTTTCTTCCTCTGCGGCGGCGATCAGTTCGCCGTCCTTGAGCAGGCATGCCGCTGCATCATGATAGTAGCAGGCTATTCCGAGAATATATTCTGTCATCTAATCTTTTGCCCTTCGTTTCGAGTTAAAATCAGTAGAGTCTCTTCATGCCGTTGATTGAAGTATCTATCGGTTTTTTCTCCAGCCAGTAGGAACCGCCTTCCTGCAGTTTCATTTTTAACGGATCGGTGAACCGTATCAGGCTGAAAATCGGCACAAAGATAAAATATATTATGCTGACCAGTAAAAAGGTAATCTTCGGGGCCATAAAATGGCCGAATGCGAGGTATCCTTTCCACAACGGACTGAAAATCTTCTTTAACATAAAACGCCGCCTAGAATAATGGGTAAATCAATGCGCCCAGAGGCGTTTCAAGGAAAAGGAACACAGCGCCGACGATCAGCAGAATAATTATCAGTGGTATGAGCCACCATTTTTTTTCTTCTTTAAGGAATTGAAGATATTCTTTAATCAAACCCATTCCGTAACCTCCCACTGCTTTGAAAACAGATCAAATCCGGTTTGTTTCAATTCAGTGAGGTATTTTAACCGCAGAAAAGTCCAAGTCAATCAAAAGTTAAGATGGAAAAATTGTTAAGACTTTATTATTTAAGTTCGGTTTGGGCAATTTGATGGTCGATACCATTCAATAATAAACCTCTTCTCCCTATGTTATCATAGTAGAACTTCCATCTTGGAAAAACTTCTTTGCTGTAATAATTCTTATTACTTAATTCTTTCAGATCTGCTTGCATCACATCTGATGGGAAATATGATCCTGTCACCTCTCCATCATAATCTAGAGTTACAATGGCGGCATGAATCGTACTATCTAGTAATATTCTATGTTGATTGTAATCGACATTTATACCTTTACAAAATCTTCGATATTTATTTCCTGTTATCCAATCCTTCCTCATTTCAGTTTGTGTTGGGCACTGGGAGTGTTCTCTTGCTACCGGGCTTGTGTAGTGTTTAAGTGGTTTTGTGAAATCGAGCTTTTTCTCCCATAGAAGATTCCCATTAATGTCGTATTTTCTTAGTAATGGATAACTTCTGAATATCTGGAATAATTCTCCTTTTTCGTTATGGATTATATTTGTTTTCAATAGTATTTGATATTTTGGCAAGCTGTCAAAATCGAAATCTTTTTCTGAAAACTTAAAAGGCGGTTTTGAAAACCTCTTTTCCAATGAATATTTGTTATTTTTTAGAGTATAGACACTTATTAAAAAATTCTCATCTGGGTTTAATATAGAATGAGAGAGAAAAATTTTTCCTTGTTTGTCTACACTGAAACTTGAAATATTTGAATTAATATCTAATTTAAAAGCACTCAGATATTTTCCAACACTGTCAAATGTCTGGATTCGCAATAGACCAGTATCATAAATATAGAGTGTATCCCTTTCATCTATAAATATTTTTGCTCCACCTGCTTTAAG